>JAKFFK010000077.1:0-19457 GCA_036675285.1 Paucimonas sp.
CTCCACTGTTGGACGTTGGTTCCGTCGGCGGTGCCGCCAAAGGCCACGTCCAGCGCCTTACCGCTGTGGCGGGCGATGACGCGGTGGGTCTGCGGCAGGCTTTCGAGTTTCCACATCTGGTTGCGGTTGGTGCCAATCACGCTCCAGATCTGCAGGTTCGCGCCATCGTAGGTGGCCGAGGGGCCGCCGGCGACGTCGAGTACCTTGCCGCTGCACTTGTTGACCAGTCTGGTATAGCCGTCGCCGACCTGCTCGATCTTCCACAGTGCACCACATTGGGTGCCGTTAAAGTCGCCCATCTGGACGTTGGTGCCGTCGGTGGTGCCGCCGTTTGTGGCGCTGAGGTAAAAGCCGCTGTGCACGCTTCTGATGTTGTAGTAGCCATCACCAGCGTGATTGATTTCCCATTGCTGGGCTCTATCGCCGGTCACGGGCCATTGCCAGACGTTAGTGCCGTTGGCGGTGCCGCCGTACTGCACGTCAGCTACCTTGCCGCTGTGGCGCGCCACCAGACGGTAGCGGCCAGGGTATTCCGGGGTGCCGGTGACGGAAGGCTGCGCCAGCAGATTGTGGAGGGGGCGGTAGTAATACTTGAAGCCGCTGTAGATATTGCGCTTGTAGGCGCCGCCGCTGCCGGCGTTGTCCCACTGCTTGTGGACGCCATTCTCCTTGCCCGCGTAGAGGCCACCGTGCCATTGGCTGCCCCACGCATGGCCCTGATGGGTGGAGAGGATGTCGCCGGGCAGTAGCTGGTCGGCGTTGGTAAACAGCGCCCAGTCTGGGCTTACCGCATCGGCCACCGGCACCCCACCGGTCACGCCTAGCCAGCGGCTTTTGTTGTACGCGTTGGGATAAAAGTCCTCCGAGTGCACGCTGCCGTTGGACAGGATAGCGTTCCAGACCTGGCGCACGTAGCCATAGCAGTCGCCCACGCCATCGAAGACATAGGGGCGGTTGTGTGGCGCGATACCTGCCGCGCGCTGCATCACCTTCTGCTGCAGGACCACACCGGTGTTGCCGCTGTTCCTGAGTTTGTCGATGTTGTTCTGCATGGCGGCTGTCACGGCATGTGCGGCGCCGGACAGCAGCAAGATTGATATCATAAATAGTCTAAGCAGCAATTCTTTTCTCATTATTTTTCCTCAGCGTGGTGACTTATGTTTCCTCAGAGTGGTGACGTAGTTACGCGAGACCACCGATGCGTGGCGACAGTTAGCAGGCGGCCGCTCTCCTTGATGATCAGCAGTTCTCGAAACTACGGGAATTGGCGAACGCGCCAAAGCCCGGGAACGGCGCAACAAATTGGCTGGCCCTCTAACTGATTTCTTTTTTAAAATGAATCGAAAAAAACCAGAACTCTGGCTTGCGTAAGCAATGTCAGGTTCTGGCAAGGAGGTTTAATCCCGTTACCAACATTACCTACAGTCGCGACAAAAATCATCACCCGTTTCAGTGATTCACCGGGTGATTGTGGATGTGATTTTCACGTCAATCCACAAACCGCAGCAGCTCAGGAAGCCGCGGAGCGATGCCGAACCGGCTTATGGTCTAAATTATTGATCTTCGTCTGGCCGTGCCCGAAAAGAGCTGTGCCGACTACGTATGCGTGCTGTCATCGGCCAGGCTGGACAGCCGCTGCCATGCGGGCGCTTCACGTCTTCACGCACTCATCTTTTTTCACTAAAAAATCACCTCCCCGGGTGATTGCATCTTCAGACCCATTCGCTAATAATGATTTCACGGCTCAAAAATATATTTTGGCGAGACCACCTTACTTAATTCCAAGTGTTTGTTATCGGACCATTGCCGCTCCATGTTTACCTGGAATGCCAGATTTGACATTTTTAAATGATGAATGTCCAAAACCAGCTGTCTGATTGGGTTGAGCAACGCGCCAGAATACGAAGATATCTCCATGAACCAGCAATGCTGCTGGGCCTTGATGCGCGCTGCAGATCCGTGGGTATCATTGATATTTCTGTGGACGGTCTTTGCATGCGATCCGCCCTTCCGCTGCAAACGCGAAGTACTTGCGCAATCGCTTTTGATTCGCCAATCGGATTGGCGGCTAAACGCCTCAATGTTTGGGCTAAGGTGGCTTACTGCTTAAAACATGATGAAGGAAATTATAGAATTGGCGTGCGTTTTATCGATTATGACTCTTACAGCAAAATGCATATCGACTTGATATGTAAATGAACGCAGCGTCAAACTTGTCAGGGTGGATCACCAGGCAGGGCAAGGCAGCGGCCGTGCCTAGCGTATGCCCAGCTGGCGCACCCGCTCGACTGCCTGCAGCCGGCTGTTGACGCCGAGTTTCGAATAGATATTGCGCATGTGCGTCTTGACAGTGTTGGGCGAAACAAACAGTGCCTGCGCGATTTCCTGGTTTGCCATGCCTTGCACCAGGCATTGCAACACGCGCTGTTCTTTCTTGCTCAGTTCCAGCGCATCGAGCCCAGTGTTGCCATCGTCCGCTTCGCCGGTCGCATCGAACGCTACCAGCAATTTTTCTGAAAAATCCGTTTCCAGCCCTTCCGCGCCCTTGATTTGCTGCCGCAGCAGACCGCCGAGCGCAGCGCCTTCATCGATGAACAGCCGCGTTAGTTTGCTAGGTTGCGCCTGCTTCAGTGCCCGCTGCAAGGCCAGCGACGCCGACGCCTGCCGACCCTGGCCATGCAGCGCCAGTGCCTGCAGAATCAGGATTTCGACCATGACCGTGACTCGCTTGCCTTGCTCGGCACCTTTCAGCAGCAAGTCTAGCAGTTCCAGCGCCGGCTGCATCTGCCGTTCTGCGATGAAAAAACGTACCAGCACCAGATATTCGGCTTCGTGTTCGCCGGCCAATGGCACGCAGGTCGGCAGATTGGCTGCTGCCACCCACTGTGCTACAGCATCCATGCGTTGCTGGCGCAACCAGACGCGCGCCAGACAAGCCGATACCCGCGCAACCTCAACACTGAACCGGCCCAGATAACGCTGTGTCAGTTCCCGCTCGTGCTGCGGCTCCAGTGCCGCATCGGTCTGCCCCATCGCCAGCCGGGTCAATACCAGTAACAGGCGTCCCCAGGCTGTCACGTAATGCACGCCGCCGGCCGAGGTGATTTCCACACCGCGCTGCAATTGACGCTCTGCCTCGACCAGATCGTTCAATTGATAGGCCAGCTCGCCCAGGCCGATATGCGCCTTGCCGGCCATCGGCCAGTCCTGCTTGCCCAGTTCGGCGCACTGCTGCAGAGCGTATTCATAGACCCGGCGTGCCTTGGTTGTGTCGCCCTGCAAAAGCAAACAGCGGCCTAGCCCAAGCACGGCGGTCATCGGAATCACCAGATTGTTTTTGCCGGCGATGATGTCGACATGCTTTTCAAAGAGGCGGATGGCAATTTCAGTATCGCCACGCACGAAATGGCATACGCCCAGACAGCCGAGGGCGCTGTTGTACATGGTGCGCCCGGGAATAAAGACCTTAATGGCGTCCTGCGCCTGTGCCAGCGCCGCTTCGAGCTTGCCCTGGTAGCCAAGATAACAGCAGTGGATCAGCGCCAGTTGCGCGAGCATGATGCGTTCGGTGCTCTTTACAGACGCATTTTGGTAACCGGCAAGGTAGCGCGAAGCCAGCCCATGGTAGCGCTCCAGCTCTGGTGGGTTCTGCAAGAAATAGCAGATCCAGGCGCAGGCGATGCACAGCATCGGCCGCCGGGCGAGGATTTCCTCGGGAAGCTGACGCACCCAGTGTAAGGCCATCTTGCCTTGGCCATGCTCGAAAATCTGGTAACGGTGCAATTCCAGCAGGTCGGCGGCCAGTTCGAAATCGCTTGCGCTGATCGCGTATTCCATCGCTTCCATGATCAGGCCATTGTCTTTGCACCACTGGCTGGCGCGACGACAAAGCTGCCGTGCCAGATCGGGATACTGCAGTCGCAGGCGATTTTGCAGCAAGGAAGCAAACAAGTGATGGTAGCGATACCAGGTGCGGCGCTGGTCTAGGCCGACCAGGAACATGTTAAGGCGCTCCAGTTCGCTTAGCATAGCGCCGGCGTTGTCACTGCCTATGACGAAATCGCACAGCGGCGCGCAAAAGCGGTCGAGGATCGAAGTGTGAAGCAGGAAAGTCTGAATCGCCGGGCTCTGGCGCTGCAGGACTTCATCCAGCAGGAAATCGGCGACATAACGATCGTCGCCGGCAAAGTCGGCAATGAATGCAGCCGGCGCAGGATGGTCCTGCAGCGACAGCGCCGCTAGCTGCAAGCCTGCGATCCAGCCTTCGGTGCGCGTCTCCAGCATCGCGATTTGTTCCGGCGGCAGCTGCAACTGCATGGCGCCATTGAGAAATTGTTCGGTCTCGGCCGGGGTAAAGCGCAAGTCTGCTGCACGGTACTCGCAGATCAGGTCCTGCTCGCGCAGTTGTGCCAGCAGGAATGGCGGATCGCTACGGCTGGAGAAAATGACACGCAACTGCGATGGCAAATTCTCAATAATGAAAATTACTGCTTTATGTACAGCGGGTTCGTGCAGCAAATGATAATCGTCGAGTACCAGGCAAAACTGCTGCGGTAATTCGCTGATCTCATTGAGCAGCGTCGTTATCACGGTTCTCACGGATGGCTGATATGGCGATTCCAGGATATGCGCCATGCGTTCGCCGAATTCGGGAAACACAGTGCGGATCGCAGCGATGAAATGCATGCCGCAGCGTGACGGATCGTTGTCGGCGGCATCCAGGGAAAGCCAGGCGACAGGTATTTGCAGGCACTGGATCCAGGATGCAATTAGTGAAGTTTTGCCATACCCGGCCGGCGCCGAGACCAGGATGACTGGCGGCGGGTCTTGTGGCAATTGCAACCGGGTGCGGTGCACCAGGTTTTCCGGGATTTCCGGCGCGACCAGTTTGGTTGCAAGCACAATCTCTGACGTTATCATAAATCCATGTCCATGCTGCAATGGCAATCAGGAGGTAAATCCAAGCTGCCGCAGCCGCTCAATCGCCTGCAGGCGACTGTTGACTTGCAGCTTGGCATAGATATTTTTCAGGTGGGTGCCAAGCGTATTGGCCGAAATGAACAAGGCGGTCGCGATTTGCTGATTGGTGGCGCCCTTGATGATATAGGTGACCACCTGCTTTTCCTTTTTACTGAACAGCATCGGCAGCCAAGCGGAAGTTTCGTTCGCGGCAGGTGCTGCCTCGCCGCTGAAATGGCCGAGCAGTCGATGGATATGGGAAGTGTAATTGGCGCCCTTGGTCAACTTTTTGAGCATTTCGCCGAGCGGCCGGCCGCTATCGACGAAGATGCGCACCATGCCTGTTTTTTCAGCGAGTTCAACCCCTTGCTGGAGCACGATCAATGCGCCGCTGACATCGCCCTGCTCGTGCAGCACGAGCGCCTGCAGTATCCGGATTTCGATCATGACGGTGACGCGCATGCCCGCCTCGGCATCCTGCCAGAGGCGCTCTAGCAGATCATGCGCCTCGGGCAACTGCTTTAAAGCGAAGAAGTAACGCGCCAGCATCAGATATTCGGCTTCGCGTCCCACCGCCAGTTCGCCGTGCTCCGGCAGCTTTGCGGCTGCGCGCCAGCGCGCCATGGCTTCCAGCCGGTTCTGTTGCAACCACAGGCGCGCAATGGCGGCGGAGAGCGGCGACACATCAATGATGAACCTGCCGGAATACTTGAGCAGGGCCATTTCACGCGTTTCATCCAGCACTTGGCCTGACACTCCCATGGCAAGCCTGGTTTGCGCCAGCAACGTATGTCCCCATGCATTCGCATACTGCATGCCGATTGCCGTCATTTCCACGCCGCGCGACAAATGCTGTTCGGCGCGGCTCAGTTCGTTTGTTTCATAGGCAAGCTCGCCCAGACCGATATGCAACAAACCACAGGCGGGGAAGTCTTGCCAACCGGCTTCGAGGCATTCTTGCAAGGCCTTTTCATACAATTGCCGGGCTGCCTGCAAACGGCCATGCAAAAGATGAATGCGGCCGAGGCCGAGCACGCCGGTAATCGGGATCAAAACGCTTTGTTTTGAATCGGCGATCGCCGAATTTTCTTCAAACAGTTTCTGCGCTTCTTCCAGTCGGCCGCAAGCCGAGTAGCAAAACCCCAGACCGACTGCAGCTACCCGGTACAGCGTGCGCCCTGGCGAAAATACTGCCAGCGCCCGGCGGAAATGCACGATCCCGCTTTCGCCATTGCCGTTTAACGCGAAGTGGCAGCCGCGCAGCAAATCGACCTGTGCCAGCATCGCCTGCTCCTTGCTACCAAACGGTGCATCGTGAAAATTCTTCAGGCACTCAGCAACCGCATTGATGTGAAGCTCCATGGCGTCCAGATTGTCCATGTAATAGCTGGCCCAGGCACAATTTATCGACAATATCGGGCGCTGCGCCAGGATCGCAGGCGGCAGTTGCTGCGCCCAGACCAGGGCACGACTGATCTGACCATGCGAAAACAGCTTGCTGCTGTTTTTCTCCATCAAATCGACGGCCAGCTCATGGTCCACGGCCTTGAACGCATGCTCAATCGCCTCCGGAATCAGATCGTTTTCGCTGAACCACCGGCTCGCGCGCAAATGCACGATCCGGACCAGGTCTGGCCGGGTATTGAGCAAGCGGTTTTGCAACAGCGACATGAACAAATGATGATAGCGATACCAGGTACGCTGATGATCAAGTCCGAGAATGAACAGGTTGGCGCGTTCCAGCTGGTCGATCATGGTGCGGCTGTCGTCCTGCCCGGTTACTGCGTTGCATAAAGGCGCATTGAAACGCTCAAGTAATGATGTCTGCAGCAGGAAATCCTGGATCCGCTGAGAGCGGCTTTGCAGCACTTCATCCAGCAGAAAGTCAGTGATGTGCCGGTCGTCGCCAGCAAAATTATTGATGAAGGAAGTCTTGTCGGGGTTTTCATGCAGCGACACCGCCGCCAGCTGCAAGCCGACGATCCAGCCTTCGGTGCGCGCGCTCAGCGCTTGCACCTGATCTGGCGGCAAGCCGAAATGCATGACTTCATTGCAAAATTTTTCCGTTTCATCGAGCGTGAAGCGCAGATCGGCGGCACGGTATTCCAGCAGCTTGCGCTGCGCGCGCATGCGCGCCAGGGAGAATGGTGGCTCATCGCGACTGGCCAGAATCAATTGCAGTTGCGGCGGCTGATGTTCGATCAGGAAGGCGATTGCCTGGTGCACCTCAGGCTCAGTAAGTGTATGCACATCGTCCAGGATCAGACACAGTTTTCCCGGCAGGCTGCATAACTGGTTCACTACCAGCCGCATCAGGCTGACGATCGGCGGCGGCGGCGATGATTCCAGCATATCGACAAGCGCATGGCCGAAGTCGGCAAACTGGCTTTGAATGGCGGCAACGAAATGCGCCAGGAATCGGACCGGATCATTATCGCCGGCATCAAGTGAATGCCAGGCAACCGGCGTTGTGCCACTACTGAGCCAGGAAACGATCAGGGTAGTTTTGCCGTACCCTGCCGGTGCGCATACCAGAATGATGGGCGGTATTTTTTCCGGTTGCTGCAGGCGTGGCCGCGGCACCAGTTGTACCGGCGCCGTCGGCGCCACCAGCTTGGTGGCAAGGATATGACTGTTCTGAAGCATGCCTGTCACCTGTGTGTTCATACTCACGGAGGGCAGCACCGTTTGGCTCTTGAAATCGCCATCTATGGGCTCCTCGTTGAAATTTGCACTCATTGAAAACCCAGAACTTGCTAAGCCAAATTGTTCGCACAGGTTTTTCATACAACGCTCTATCTGGCATAGGTCCATTTCAAATACTATACGACAATTGTTACATCGCATGTGGCAATTCGCAACTTGGACCTGTCATAAGCTCCATGAAAACCCCCTGAATGCGAACAGTCTGCTTTCAACAATTGGTTTGCGCCATTCCGTGAAAGAAAATATTTTTTAGAGAAATAATGTCTAAGCTGTGGTTAACCAAAAATATATTTAATTTCTGCACAGATCAGGCAGACGGATAGTCAGAAATATTACGTGCTTCAAGTCTGGAGCTGCATTTCCTTTGACAAGGGAAGTGCCGGTTCAACCCGGTTGCGGCCATTCTGCTTGGACTGATACAGTGCCTGGTCGGCTCGGTTCAGAAAGTCCTCCAGACTGATCGCAGCATCGCTAAGCGAGGCAACACCGATGCTGACTGTATAAGCCGGCAGGCCAGGCGTACGGGAAGCGGCAACGTGGTCGCAGATGCGTTGTGCCACAGCGCGAGCGTCTTCAAAAATAGTCTCCGGCAGCAAAGCGATGAATTCTTCGCCACCGTAGCGGCCAATACAATCGTGCTTGCGCAACTGGTCCTGCACCAATGCGACAAAATTGATAATTACCCGGTCACCGATCAAATGGCCGTACTGGTCATTGATGGACTTGAATTTATCCAGGTCAAACATCAATATCGCAATCGGGCGATGGTTGCGCTGTGCGCGGTCCAATTCCATGTCCATCAGGTTCATGAAGGTGCCGCGCGAAAAAGCGCCAGACAGAGCATCATGAGCAACAATATATTCCAGTTCCGCGCGCAAACGCTCGTTCGCCAGCATCATCATGCCGACGGTTAGCGTCAATATCGACAGGGAAAAAATGACTGCATAAATTTTTTGCGTCAGGCTGGCATCGAACAGGCTGGACGAAGTATCGAACTGGGTCAGGATGCCGATCAAACGGGCAATCGAAACATAGGCTATCACCAGCAAGATACCACCCGTAAAGCGCCCGACCAGCATGCTGCCACTGACGCGCAGAAGCACTTTTGCCGATGCAAAACAAAATCCCGCCTGTACCGCCGATACCAGTACCGCACGCATTGGATAACTTGGATAAATAAAGGTGAACCAGGCTGACCAGCACATCACCCCAGCCAGCACACCGAGCAAAAGCCGGTTGTTTTTCTTGCGACTGGTACCGGCATAATCCAGCATGCCGATATACATCAGCATGGTGCTACCGATCAGGAAACCGGTCGCCAGCACCACCGAAAAAAAATCCGGGATCACGTCTCGTAATCCCAGCATGGCAGTGGAAGCCACGCAACCGACCGAACCCCAGCCCCAATATTTCAGGCCACCGACAGAGGATGGAAAACTGCGGCGCATCAACAGCAATATGGCGGCGCACAACAGACTCAACAGACTGGTAACGAAAAAGAGAGAACGCAGGTCAAGGGCAATCACGGATATTCCTGTTATGCGAGGCACGTCATATTTTGCTGCGGCGCAGCATAACATGCTTACCGAAATTATGCATGTCTATTATGCAAGTTTTCTATAAGTATTTTCTTGAATTTATGCGCAATGGCGTTTCCGTGTACTGCCTCTTTTCTGCGTTGTAGACCAATCTAATTTGACTGACGAACCGCGTCGCAGGCCAGCTTTGCTCATGCCGCCTTCGGCTTTTGCAGCAGCGCCTTCAGGTTCGCGAGCCGGTTCTGCGGCGTGATGGTTTCGGCTTCAGTGGGCACTGCATCGCCTTCATCGAGCTTCATTTCCTTGATGAAGCGCGACATGTCGCAATGGACAGTGTCGCGGGCGCGCTTTCTCTTCTTGCACCAGGTGATGTGCAGGCTTCTTTGCGCGCGCGTGATGCCGACATACATCAGGCGCCGTTCTTCCTCGATGCGCGCGCCCAGCGTCTCGACCGGCGCGTCCGGGTCGCCCTTGTGCGGCAGGATGCCCTCTTCCACGCCGACCAGGAAGACATGCGGGTATTCCAAGCCCTTGGATGCATGCAGGGTTGACATGCGCACCGCATCCGGCTCCTGGTCGCGGCCTTCGAGCATGGTCATTAGTGCCACCATCTGCGTCAGTTCCAGCAGGCTTTTTTCAGCATCGGTGCCATCCTTGCCGCCCTTGCCTTTTTCCTTGAGCCAGTTGGTGAAGTCGAGCACGTTCTGCCATTTGTTTTGCGCGGCGCGGTCGTCGAAGGCATCGTACAGGTAAGCTTCGTAATTGATTTCCTTCATCATGTCGTCGAGCAGCTCGGCGGCATTTTCACCGCGCTTCGACGCGCGCGCTTCCAGCTGGTTGATGAAGGTGCAGAACTCGCGCAACGGATGCAGCTGGCGGTCGGCCAGCTTGGCTTCGATGCCGCCTTTGAACACCGCTTCGAACAGCGAGCATTGCCACTGGCCGGCATACGCGCCCAGCGCTTCCAGCGTACTTTGTCCGACCCCGCGTTTCGGCGTGGTTACCGCGCGGATGAAGGCCGGATCGTCGTCACCGTTGGCGATCAGGCGCAGGTAGCTGATGATGTCCTTGATTTCGGCGCGGTCAAAAAAACTCTGGCCGCCGGAAATCGTATACGGGATGCGTTCTTTTCGCAGCGCCTGCTCGATCACGCGCGCCTGGTGATTGCCGCGGTACAGGATCGCGTAATCCGAGAATTTCGCGCGCCGCTCGAACCGGTGCGCCGACAGCGTGATCGCCACCTGCTCGGCTTCCTGGTCGTCGTCGGCCATGGCCAGCACCTTGATCGGGTCACCCAGGCCATGCTCTGACCACAGCGACTTTTCAAACAGCTTCGGATTGTTCGAGATAACCGCATTGGCGGCTTGCAGGATGCGCGTCGTCGAGCGGTAGTTCTGTTCGAGCTTGATCACCTTCAGGTCGGGGAAATCGACCTGCAGGGTTTTCAGGTTTTCAATCGTGGCGCCGCGCCACGCATAGATCGCCTGGTCGTCGTCGCCGACCGCGGTAAACATCGGTTTCTTGCCCGCGCCGGTGACCAGCAGCTTGACCAGTTCGTACTGGCAGGTGTTGGTGTCCTGGTATTCGTCGACCAGCAGATAACGCAGCTTGCGCTGCCAGCGGTCGCGCACCGCTTCATTGCTCCTGAACAGTTCGACCGGCAGCCGGATCAGGTCGTCGAAGTCGACTGCCTGGTAGGCCGTCAGCGTGGCGACATAATTACGGTAGATGCGCGCGGCTTGCGCCTCGTCTTCGGTGACGGCCGCCTTCAATGCATCGTCGGGATTGATCAAGCCGTTCTTCCACAGCGACATCGCCGTTTGGATACGGCGGATCAGCTGCTTGTCGGTGGTCACCGCCAGATCCTGCACCAGCGAAAAACAGTCGTCGCTATCCATGATCGAGAAACGGTCCTTCAGACCGAGCTCCCTGGCTTCGCGGCGCAGGATATTGACGCCGAGCGAATGGAAGGTGGAAACCGTCAGCTTCTTGGCCTGTTTCGGCTCCTTCAGCAGCTTGGCGATGCGCTCCTGCATTTCGGTTGCGGCCTTGTTGGTAAAGGTCAGCGCCGCGATATTCTTCGGGTCGTAGCCGCAGTCTTCGATCAGATGGGTGATTTTCTGGGTGATCACGCGCGTCTTGCCGGAGCCGGCGCCGGCCAGCACCAGGCACGGGCCATCGAGGTATTTGACCGCTTCGCGTTGCGGGGTATTCAAGCCGAATTGCGGAGATTGTGACATGCAGGAACCGGAGGCAAAACCAAGCGCATCATTGTAGCAGCGCGCCGCGGCGCTCGCGCCTGCGGCACGCATTTAAATGCCGCCAACGGTGCCAATTTGGCAATTCAACTGGCCAGCGCAGCGTGAACCTGGGCGCGTAAGCTTGGCACTACTTGTTCGACAAACCATGGATTGCGGCTTTGCCAGAAACGGTTGCGCGGACTCGGATGCGGCAATGGAAAAAAGCGCGGCAGATAGTCGGCATAATGCGCCACCGTCTCGGTCAGCGTCGTTTTACTTGCGGGCTGCAGGTAATACGCCTGCGCATAGCTGCCAATCAACAAGATCAAGCGGATCTCGGGTATTGCCGCAAGCACTTGGGCGTGCCACTGCGGCGCGCATTCCGGCCGCGGCGGCAGATCACCGCTGCGGCCCTTGCCAGGATAGCAAAACCCCATCGGCATGATGGCCACTTGTCGCGCATCGTAGAATATCTCCGGCGCCAGCTGCAGCCAATCACGCAGCTGGTTGCCGGATGCATCATCCCAGGGAATGCCGGTCGCGTGCACTTTCCTTCCCGGCGCCTGGCCGATGATCAGCAAGCGTGCAGTGGCGCTGGCCTGCAGCACCGGCCGCGGGCCATGCGGCAGGTGGGCCGTGCACAAGCTGCAATGATCAATTTCGTGGTGAATCGGTATCCGGTAATGGTCAGTCATGCAGGGCTGCTTATCTTCATCAAATTCATTGACTTGGCGGTGCGACGAACGGCTTGTCTTTCTCTACAATATAGACCGCCAGTACCCTGGTTGGTTTCTTATCGAGCGCCTTGGTCTGATGCGCGCGGCCGGGCGCCGATAGCTCATGCTTCATCAGCAAGCTACGCTTGATGCCGCCTTGCTGCGCATGCAGCGCGGCCATGCCGAATGCGCCGATCATGATGCCGGCTGCCAGGGTGATGCCGGTTTTGCTGAATTTCCCTTGGATGAGCGTGTCTCACTTGGGTTAAGTGATGCTGCTGGCATGGGCGGACGCGCGAAAGGCGCGCGTTCATCATTTACATCGCTTGCTCAAGCTTGCCAGACGCCATAACCGGCTTCACGCAAACCAATCCCAAGCTCGACTTCCATATCGCACGCGGCCCGGTACGGCATCGGGTTATACACTGCATACAGCGCCGGCAGCAAGCGCACGCCGTACTGTTGCACGAAGCGGTTGGCCTGAATGCCGGCCTTGTGCTTGTCGAAACGCAGGTCCGGATCCAGTCCGGTCATGCCGACATACACGCACGGCTGGCCGCTGATGTAATCCGGGTTGGCTTTCTTGAAACGGGCTTCGTACAGTACGTCACTCGACAATTCGATGACATACACATGGTGATGATGACGACGGGCCATCGGCCAAGTGTAGCATTGTCGGCATCAGGCTGACCGATGTGCAGCTGGCACGCGTCGCGGCCACCCGTTTCAGCGCTGCCGTCGCCTCTTGGCGCAGGTTCAAATGAGTGCGCACCCATTGCTTGTGCTGGTCTTTCCAGCTGCGCAACAACGCGGCGGGATAATGCACGCCTTTGCTGCGGTTGATGCTGTCGGCGCATCTGGCACACAGGAAAATCGCATTGCCGATGGCCTTGCGCTGGTTGCTGGTCATGCCGGCCTCAAAGCGCGGGCCGCCTTCGGCGCCGCATACCGCCACGGCCCGGCCGCGATAGACAACTTTCGTTGCATCATCTCCAGTCAGCGTCAGGGTCAGGCAGTGGCAAGCGGGATTGGAACAGATATACGAAGCGCGCAATGCCAGCGAAGTCTTGACAGCCTTAGCAAAGTCGAATGCTGCCATGGTTTGCTCCGAAGTGTGTCCTTACCTGCATTTGCGCGCCGGTCGGCGTCGGTAATCGATTCATTTCAAGCCATCCCTTGATTCTTTGCAGAACATGCTGGCGGCACGCCCGATAGAATGCAAATGGCAGCTTGGCATAGATGGTACCTCTGCCCCTTACTGGCGCACATCCCATAAATATGGGAGAAACCCAGAATAAATTGGCTTTCTTGAAACAATTTTTGCTCAAGCCAGATTGCCGCACTTGTTGGCAGCAACAAAGTTGGCAGGCTGTCCAGTTGGTTTGATGGAATAGAAATGGATGGCTTTTGCTGTCTGACAAAAGTGATGCCGGGAGGTCGAAGGGCATGCCATGTGCCTGCGTGACGGTAGTAGCTTGCAAACGCATCAGCGTCCTGCAAGGAAGCGCCGGCTGCATGGCGCGCCAAGCGATGACGAGCACCGCAGGCAAGCGGGAAAAACCGCTATTGATACCCATTGAAATGCGCTGGAGGGCCTACTGGTCCATGCCGGCCTTTCGGGCCACTTGCAAGGAACGGGCGTATGGTGGAATTGATGGAACAGCTATACGGAACAGCGGCCGATGGCGAACCGGCACCGCCGGAACTGTTGCAGGCCATCGGTCATGCGCTGTTGATGGGCGCGCAATGGGAGACCGTGCTAAACGACGGGCGCTGGGCCTTTCGTTCGCTGTACATCGCCTATACCCATGACAAGCTGGGGACGCCGGATAATGTCGAAGGCGTTTTTTTCGAGCGCAGCGAGGCCGAGGCGCTGGTGTCCCGGGTAGCGCAGGGCCAGTCGGCCAGCCACCCGCTGCATCAGCAATTCTACAAATTCAAGGTCGCCGAATGGCCGCTGGGGGCGCTCGCAATCCGTGAAGCGCGCGACGGTTTCCACCGTGGCGTGATCACGCATGTAGTCATGCAGATCAAGGCGGCCCTGCGCCAGGCAGGCAAGCTGCCGCAGGGCGTGGCCGTGGTTTCAGTCGGACCGGCCGGTGCCCTCAATGAAGCATTGGTTGCGTATATCGATGTGACAGGCCAGCGCATCGTATTGTGGGAGGATTGCTGTTTTTTGGCCGGCGCCGGCGAATCGATCGATTTCACCACCCGCGCCCGGACCCCGCTGTGCGGCTTGATGAATGGTCACGGTGAGATCATCGTGCCGCCGGCGTTTCAACAGGTGGCGCCTTTGTGCAACGGTTTGGCAGTCGCCAAGCGGCGCGGCAAGTACGGCTATATCGATGCCACCGGCAACATGGTGATCTCCTTCGCCTATGAAGATGCACTCGACAGCTGCCAGGATCTGTTGCTGGTGAAATCCGGCGGCCTGTGGGGCGCGATCGATCTCGATGGCAACGAAGTAATTCCGGCGCTTTTTGACGCGCTCGAACATGACCTCGGCAATGAGGCGCTGCGTGCCAAGCGCGACGGCAAGCATGGCTACCTGTCGTTGAGCGGCGATTTGCTGGCCGGGTATAGTGAGCAAGCGCTGCACCTAGCCGAACAGTCATTTGCGACCGAGCGCTCGGTCTTCATTGCGCACGATACCAGTTTACCGGAATCCCGGCATGTCCTGGTGGACGTGCAAGGCTGCCGGATCGGCATGCAAAGTTTTACGGACATTCAATACAGTTTTCAGGACGAGGGTTTGCTGTGCGCCAGCGTGCAGGAAGGTCAGCGGGTACGCTTTGGCTATATCGGTCTGCATGGTGAAATCGCGATCGACTTCCGCTTTGTCGCGGCCGAGAGTTTTTCCGAAGGCCTGGCAGCGGTCATCACCGAAGAATCCGGCGCACGCCATTATGGCTATATCGATCGTCAGGGCAACTGGGCGATTGCGCCGATGTTCGAGCACGCCGGCGAATTTCATCAAGGTCTAGCGGCGGCATGCGGCAAAGCACACCATCCGTGGCACCGGCGCCTGGTTGACCAGGCGTGGGCCGAGCGCATCGAAGGCGCGTGGCACCGCTTGCTGGAACAGGCCTTGGGGCCGGCCTGGCACCAGCCAGCCACGCCGACCCAGCCGCGCCGCTACGGTTATATCGACCGAAAAGGCCAGTGGGTGATCGACCCGTACTACCTGGAAGCCAAGCCATTCAACGAAGGCTTAGCGCCGGTGCGTCTGGAACAAGGCTGGGGCTATATTGATATCAACGGCACGCATGTCACGCCGTCGTTTTATCAGGAAGCCGGCCCATTCAAGCAGGGCGTGGCCCGGGTGGGTCGCCGGTTTGACGGGCCGCTACGCTATGGGCTGGTGGATATTCACGGACGTGAAATCATTCCGCTGCGCTTTGACTGGCTATCGTATCCGAAGCGCGGTTTGATCACTGCATGCGATGAATACGGCCTGTGGGGCTGCTTTACGCTGTTTGGCAATATCGTGGCGCCATTCATCTATCGCGAAGCGCATGACTTGCATGTCGCGCTGGCGGCACGCGGCACGCGGCCGCATTGAATCTACGCACAGCCCCGGGACGCCCAGCCCTGTTGCTTGCTCCCCATTGCTTGCTATTGCGCGCTCCCAACGCATTTTGCCAATCCGGGCCCGATGTCCGACTTCCCCATGCGGCGCCGATTGCTTTACACTGGCAGCATTCGACTTTAGCGATAGCAGCGCCATGAAATTCCACCACTTGATTGAAATTAATGATCCGCTCAATCCGCTGATCGATCCGCTGACCCGTGAACAATTGTGGCTTGGCCTGGTGCTGCGCGCCGAGTCACCTGCCTTGTTCATGCCACACCTGGATCAGTGCAGCATCATCGACCGTTCGGCAGGCGGACTATTGCGTGAATTGCGTTACGGCGAGCTGGTCATCCGCGACCAGGTGCGCTTTACGCCACAGCAAACCGTGGTGTATGAAGTGCCGGCGCAGCGCGACATTGTGGCATCGAGCCTGACCATGACCATTGAAGAGCCGGGGCCGGCTCTCTTTTATGTGCGGTTTGAATATGATGACGGCACGCCGGATGTGCCGGGTTCGACCGATGCCTATTACAATCAATTCCGCCGTTCTGCCTATTACGAAGCCGACCTCGATACCGTGCGTATCATCCGCCAGCTTGCAGCTGAGGGACGGTTTGATTTGCCGCCGAATTAAACGTCCAAGCGCGCAACCGCCTAGTAAAACCAGCTGCCAGACGCCTGACGCCATCGTGGCAGCCGCTTGAATGCATGAAAGATAATTTGGCCCGGACAAAATTACTTTCATCCGGGCCTGACTCATGGCATTAAAAAATGCCATGCTTGCGCGCCAAAATATTAGCGCGTCATTTTTTCCCAACCATAGCGCACCGCATCCTTGGCTTTTTCCCATGGTGTACCGGCATTGCGTGATTCCCAGTCGCGGCGCACGTTCGGTTCGGCATCATCCCAGCGGTAACCACGATAGCGGTCATCCGATGCCTGCGTCGAACCATACCGGTATGCCTGCGCATAGTCTTCATAGCGGTCGCCGGAAGTGCCGTAAGTAGTCTGGAAGTGGCGCCGGTATTCATCATCGCCGCTGGTGGCGCCGGTGGCCGCGCCGCTTGACGCGCCCAGCTGTTCGACTTCCACATCGGTGCGGCGCACAGTATCGTGAATATTTTCAGTGCGCTCGGTAGTTTCCTTGCCGATCACGACTTCCTCGACCACGCGGGCCGTCTTGCCGATCACGGCTTCTTCTGCGGTTTCGCGCATTTCAAACGACCCTTCCTTCAGCGCTGCCAGATCGGCTTCGCTGGCAGGCTGGTTGACTGCATGGCGCTCGACGTGCACATGCTCTTCGCGCAGGCGCACCGATTCATCGACCGGCGTTTCCTTGACCCGCTGGTACACGCGCACGCCGCCGCGCTCGACTTCGCGCTTGCCGACTTGCAGCTCTTCCTGGATCACCGGTATGGTCGCGCCTTCGGTAGTGCCGCCGCTGGCAAGCTGACGCCTTTCGCGCTCGGCATCATCGGTTTCTGTCATGCCGGCAGTCGCACCCAGCGTGGTACCGGCAGTGGTGCCCGCAGCCGCATATTGGCGGCGCTCGTCTTCAATTTCCGTGTCGGACATGCGCGGCGCCTGTTCATCATATTGCGACCAGCCGCGGCTTTTCCAGTGGGCGGCGCGTTCATCAACATCGATCGGATTGAACCGGTTCATCACCTGCATGGCTTGTTCGCTTTCCTCATCATTGTCGGCATTGACGGTCAGCAGATAATGGCCACGGCGCACCGCTTCCGAATACACGTCGGCATGTTCGCTGTAATCATCGCTGCCACCAAACAGGTTATGGAAAAAATTGCGAATCCCGGAGCCGAACGAATGATCCTCAGTCGTGCGGCTGGTGTCGGCAGTGCTTAACGTTGTCTGGGTTGCGTCAGCCGATTGTTCGGAGGGTGAGAGTTGCAAGTCGCTGCGGTCAAAACCGCTGGCAATCAATTCGCTGTAAGCGCCTTGCGCTTGGGAATAATTATCGTATACGCCTACCAGAGTATTTGCCATGATGCTCTCCTGTAATGGTAATGGCCCGACGTGATTATCAGGCGTGTTTATCTCTTGCTTAGGGTTGTCAAACTGCCCGCTAGTTCCGAGAGATTTCGGCTTTTCATCAAATCGTTCGATCGTGACTTGCCGTGACGCGAGCGTGACGGTTTGCGGCGCATGGATATCACGTTGATGCCTGGTAATATGAATTTCTTCGGTGAGCTGCCAGCGCTTGTCGATCACCAGCACTTGTTCGAGCACCGGCACGATCAGGGTATCGCCTTCCTGGCGCACGGCCGGCAAGTGGTCTGGATCGACCGGCACGCCGCGCGGCACATGCGTGACCACCACTTCATCGCGGCGCAAGGGTTCGTCAACCACTTGCTCGCGCTCGACGGTTTTCTGATGCACCCGTACGCCCTTGCCGGTATCGATCAGCCGTTTGTCGATCTGCAATTCCTCCTGGATCACAGGAATCACCCGCTCGTTGACCGACGCATCTTGCGGCTCCGTGTCGTGCACAGCAAGATCGGCAAATGCAAACGGCACGACATGGCTGCCATCCGTTTGACTGGCAAGCAAATGCCGACGCACCCGCAATTGCCGGCCATTGTCCAACTGCAGCAACACTTCGGCTGCCGACGAATTGACCGACACGACTCGCGCAGTCTGACCCAGCGTGTCGATAACCGCACTGCCTGGTTCGACCGGCAAATGATGTGAATATCCGCTGCTTTCCATATGCACCGCCCGACACCCGATGAATTGCGTTACGCGACTTGCATGCAATTAGCACGCCTGCCAGCCGCCAATCATCCATGCCAGCCGGATGACTGCAATGCATAATCCAGCTGTTTTTATTATTTACCGTCTCGCAGTAAAACTTACCATTGCCGGCCACCGCGATTTTAAGCCAGTCAGCGGTCGAACTAAACTGCTTGCGCAAGCTCTTACTATTTGGGAAGCATTGCCAAAATGACTTACAAGAGGAGCTCGCCATGAGCAATATCATTGCCGGTCGTTTCGATCAACAAACGCTCGCAGAACAGGCGCGCGATGAAATTTTGCGCGCCGGGTTTTCCGAAGACAAGGTCACGACGTTTTACGTCAACCCGCCGGGACAGCATGACCTGTACCGGATTGGCGGCGATGAAGATGAATCGGCGGGCGCCGAGCATAGTGAACGCGGCTTGGCCAAAGGTGGAATTACCGGCGGCATGGTGGGCGGCGCGCTGGGCGCGGCAACTTTTCCAATATTCGGGCCGGTCGGACCGCTTGCCGGCGCCTTTGTCGGCGCCCATCTGGGCAATCTGGCCGGCTCGCTGAATGAAATGGCAGATGATGGCCAGGCAGCTGAAGATCATGGCTTACCATACCGTCGTGCCGGCATGATGCTGGCGGTGCGCGCCGACAATCCGGAAGACGAGAACCGGGCGATTACTCTACTGCGTTCCCTGCATGCACAGGATATCGAACGTGCAGAAGGCACGATTGCCAACGGTGACTGGGAAGATTTCGATCCGCTGACCCCGCCTGCGCTGATCGAACGCTCGGCGCACTAAAGCCGGTATCAGACGTGCAGCGAACGGGCCGTGCGCACGCTTAAGGGCGTACGCTTAAATATCCAGCGGGTCGACTTCGAGCGACCATTTGACCCGCGACTTGCTATCGCGCATCAAGGGCAGCCAGCTTTTCAGGAATGCCTGCAGCGCCGGACGCGAACTGGATTCGACCA
>JAKFFK010000069.1:0-19451 GCA_036675285.1 Paucimonas sp.
GCAGAAGGCGCCATGATCGCCATCGAGCACTTTCGGCGCGATGCGCGCGGCATCGTCACGCGCGGCCATTTCGAGCGCCTGCGCGCCGCGCTGCTGCTGTCGTTGCTCGATCCGCAACCGCCGGTGAAAACCGACCTGCAACTGGGCGGACAATGGGATGTCGCCATGACCGATGCGCCGCGCGGCACGCTGCGGCTGCAGCGCGAAGCCGGTGATATTACCATGCTGGGCAATGCCCCGGTCGCACTCGGCCTGCGCCAGCTGGAAGCCAGCGCCAGCCTCGCCAACGGCCGGCTGGCGCTGCAGTTCACCGCCGCCGGCGAACAGCTGGGCAAGCTCAACTTGAATGCCGGCATGGCCATCAGCAGCCGTGCCGGCGGCATCGGCGTTGGCATCCTGCCGCAGGCGCCGGTGTCGGGCTCGGCACAAATCGATATTCCCTCGCTGCGCTGGGCTGGACCACTGCTCATGCCGACTGCCATCACCGACGGCAGCCTGCACAGCGACATCGCGCTTGCCGGAACGTTTTCCCAACCGCGCTTTAGCGGCCACATCAATGGCAGCGCGCTGCGACTAGCGCTGCCGGATCTTGGCGTAAACTTCAAGCAGGGCACGCTCAACAGCACGTTCCAGGATACCCGGCTGCTGATCCACGGCCTGACATTTCAAGATGCAGGCGGGCAGCTGAGCATCGCCGGCCCGATCGACCTGACCAGCGCCAAACCGAACGCCGAGCTGGCACTCAAGGCGGAACGCTATCCGCTGCTGGATCGCAGCGATCGCCGTCTGGTAGTCAGCGGCGACAGCAAAATCATTCTGCGCGACGGCCGTCTGCAGGTAAGCGGAGAATTGACGGCCAACAGCGGCAGCTTCGATATCGGCCGCGCCAACAAGCCGCAACTATCGGATGACGTGGTGATTGTCGGCCGCCAGCAAGACAAGTCGGGCGCACCGCTGGCGCTGTCGCTGGATCTTGCGCTTACGCTGGGCGACGGCATCACGATTCGCGGACGCGGCATCAATGCGCTGCTGCGTGGACAGATCAAGCTGGCCAACGCCGCCGGCGAACCGATACAGGCGCAGGGAACTCTGCGGATGAGCAAGGGTACCTATACTGCCTATGGTCGGGAACTGGCAATCGAACGCGGCATTTTGCGGTTCAACGGCCCTATCGCCAATCCCGGGCTGGATATCCTCGCAATGCGGCGCGGCCAGGAAGTCGAAGCCGGCGTCGCGGTGCGCGGAACGGTGCTGGCGCCGCGCGTAAGCCTGGTGTCGGAACCAACCGTGCCGGACGCGGAAAAACTTTCCTGGCTGGTGCTCGGTCGCGGACTCGACACAGCTACCGGCGGCGGCGATCTGGCAGTGCTGCAAAATGCCGCCGGCGCACTATTGACGGAAGGCGCCGCCGCCGGCGTGCAGTCGCGGCTGGCCAGCGTATTTGGCCTGGACGAACTGAGCTTTGGCACCAGCGACGACAGCCTGCAGCAGCGCATCATCACGGTCGGCAAGCAAGTATCCGCACGCCTGTATGTCAGCATCGAACAGGGACTGGAAACGGCAAGTAGCGTGCTGCAGTTGCGGTACACTCTGTCGCGCAGATTGAGCCTGGAAGTCGATGCCGGCACGCGCACCGCCTTTACCGTGTTTTACAACTTCACTTTCGATTGAGCGCCGCCAAAGATTGCCGTATGGCGCTCCTGACAGGATCGCTTCTTATGCTGCTTCCTGCGTGCGAAGCGCGGCTTGCAGATGCTGGTTGTAGGCGAAGGCATCGGTATGGATCTGGATCAGGTTGCCGCTACGGGACAGATGTATGACGATTTTCACCGATAGCCGGATCACGGTCGACACCACCAGTACATGCACCTGATCAAACAATTGAGAATTGGCGCGCAGGAAATCGGCCCACTCAACGATATTGATCGCCATGCCTGAAGTCTGTCGGGTATCGACAAACAGTTTCACCGGCGAATCGGAAACCAGGTCGGGCTCGAGCGCGTTGAAAAAAACGGCATGCAGTTCCTCTTTGTCCTTGCCCTGGATCCGGATCACGCCGACACCTGGCTTGGGACGCTGATACAGAATCTTGCACTGAGAGCTTGCAACCTCAAGCACGCTGCCATCGGGCTCACGCTGAATGAAAATACCAGGCACAGTAAAAATTCCTGAATGAAACGAAGTGTGCAAGACTAACAAAGCATCTATCTCATCACTTGAGAAATATCAACATGTATCCCTAAGTGGCTGTGTTAAGGATAATTTCTTTTATGAAATTTACCTGTAAGCAACATTTAAGTTGGCCCAATAAAACCTTAAGATATTTTGCCGGCATTTTCTCATCAAAATTCAAGCTACCCGTCACTAGCGCCGCTGCACAGGGCAATGCTTTTCACTAGAGAAAACATTTCGGATTAAACGACCTTGTTTCACATAGGCAATGGGGACTTATTGATATTTCTCAACTTAAAGCTTGGTTGTTTTTAATCTGTGTGAACCACCTCACTTAAGATCCTCTAATCATCGGTTGGCCGGCTAGCATTGCCAACCCGTGACTGATCTATTGCTGATCAAATATGCGCACTGGTTGCGCATATTTTCATCTAAAAAAAGGAGAAAAATGAACCCCGCGAAAAAAACGGCTGCAGTTGCTCTAGTCTTGCTTGGATTTTTTACCGCGACTGTGCATGCCAACTGGGCCGATTCCACATCTGCCAACTCCACTTACCCGGTAGCTATCTCTGCTGCAACGATAAACAATACTGAAACAGCCTCTGCCGGTGATGTTATTTACGCCCCTACTTTTTCCGCAGTTTCCAATCTGCAAAATATCCAACCAGAATCTTTCTCACTGCAAGCACAAAACATCGTGCCTGCAGCAGCTTATTCAGGTGCGGTCAACCTGCATGGCAAGCCTGACAGCAATTCTCATGGCATCGAGATGGCTACTGGCGAGCGCGACGCTTTTCGCATTTTCCCGACAGTCAAACTGATCGGCTGGCAAGTGATTCACGATTATGGCGACTCGCTTGCCAAGGCAAAGCCGGCCGCCGGCAGCCATGCGCATCCAGCCTCCCGATTCACTTTGATATCACTGGATCGTTCAGATATCGATGGCAAAAATGGCGCGCTGGCATTTACTATTCTGTCGATTTTTTGCGCCATTCTGTGCCTGAGAAAAAACAATGTTTCCCCTGACACTGTGACGCAGTAACATCGCCTGTAGCCAATGCCCAGATGATGATGCCGCATGCAAATCATTTTAAAAATTCTGCTCACGAATTGGCCAGGAAAATTGCATTGAGTTTTTAGCCGGAGCCGACCGGCTTGCAGCACCCTAAATTTCCTGTGCCGGTAACGACAATCCGGCAACTGCCAGTACGGCAGCATCAAGAGCGGCGGCAGACATGGTCTTATTTTCCTGTCTGCCGGTTTCTTTCTTCCCAGGCTTGCAAGGCGGCGCTATAACGTTCGAGCGCGTCTTCATAAAGCTCGAATACGCAGGGATTACAACCGCTATGGCAACAATCCTCGCTGCCAGGCCGTACCGGTGCGATGGGACGCGGATCATGCTCGGTTCGGTCGGTTTGATAGGCTGGCATGTTGGTTCTTCAGGTCAGTAAAATCTGGATGGATAACACTCCGGGCATAATTGTAATCTGCGCAGACGATCCAGTCGCACACCCGGAAACTGCACCAAGTCGTGCGCAAGCGCACAGCAGGATTGGCAAGGTCGCCAGCAACTATAGTCATCGCCACTCAATATCAATTCAATCGCATTGCATTGCGGATTCATAAGCGCAGCCTCTTAATTTATCCGCAAAATCATGGGCAATCCTTGTACATCGATTGCAGTGTTCCCCGAAACCAAATGCCGTATCGCCAGTCCATATCCCTCATGCCGCTGCATTCCCTCTTTTTGCGCCACAATGCTATCACCAGCTTGCCGAAAAGCAGCATTTTCCACGGGCGTCATGCGCCGCTGCTGTTGGCAGGCATCATGCTACTGGCGTCGCTGCTGGCGACGTTCTGGTTATGGCAACGCACCCAGCAAGAAGATTTGCGCGTGCTGCAAGCTGATTTTGACTTCCGCGTACGCGAAACAATCGGGCGCATTGAACGGCGCATGGCAACCTATGAACAGGTGTTACGCGGAACGCAGGGCTTGCTGATCAGTTCCGAGAATGTTACCGCGGAAGAATTCCGTACCTATGTAGGCAACCTGCAGCTGGAACGGGATTATCCCGGCATTCAAGGCCTGGCTATTTCCCTGATTGTGCCAAAAGCGCAGCTGCCGCGCCACATCGCCGCAATGCGCAGTGAAGGTTTTCCCGAGTATGCAATTCGCCCGGCCGGCGTACGCTCGCTCTATACATCGATTACCCAGATCGAACCGCTAAAAGGATCGAATCTGCGTGCCATCGGCTTTGACATGTTTGCCGAGCCGGTCCGCCGTGCCGCAATGATACAGGCACGCGATTCGGGCCGGGCGGCTGCTTCCGGCAAGCTCACGCTGATCCAGGAATCCGGATCAAACCAGCAACCCGGATTTGTCATGTACCTGCCGATCTACCGCAAGGGCATGCCGACTGATAGCCAGGCACAGCGGCGCGCCGCGATTCTCGGCTGGATCGGCGCGCCGTTTCGCATGCACGACCTGATGGAGGGGATCGGCGGCGAACGATCGACTGACATCCAGATCCATATTTATGATGGGAAAACGGTAGCGGCATCTGCCCTTTATTACTCCTCCTTCAACGAAACCGGGAAGGCGAGCAACGCCACCCCACTGTTTCAAAAAGTGCAGCACATTACGATCGGCGCGCACCCGTGGACACTAGCGGTTAATTCCGGCCCGGTATTCGAAGCCGGCCTCAATACCGGCAAGCCGGCATTCATTGCCACCGCCGGCATCGGGGTCAGCGCGATGCTGGCCTTGCTGGTCTGGCTGCTGGCAAGCGGCCAGGCACGCGCATTTTCACTGGCCAAAGGCATGACCGAAGAGCTGCGAGAAAGTGAGGAATGGCTCAATCTGGCGCTGGATGCGGCCCAATTAGGGGTAGTCGATTGGGATCTGGAAAATGACATCGCCACCCGTTCAGCCCGTCACGACCAGATTTTCGGCTATCCGGCGCCGGTGCCAGAGTGGCGCCTGCAAACCTACCTGGATCATGTGCTGCCGGAAGACCGCGACGTCATCCGGCAAAAATTCAGGCGCTGCTGGGCCGATGGCAAGATCGATGTCGCTTTTCGCATTGTGCAGCCGAACGGCCGGCTGCGATGGATTTCGGCCAAGGGCACGGTGTTTTACAACAGTGCCGGCGAGCCAGTGCGGCAAATCGGCATGGTGGCCGATATCACCGAACGCAAGCGCGCCGAACAGCAAGCCCGCAAGGCGCGCGACGAACTTGAGGTACGGGTCGAACAACGCACCGCTGCGCTGGTGCAAGCCAACGAATTATTGACGACCGAAATTCAAGAACGTGAAAAAGTCGAAGCAGCGCTGTTCAGTTCACGCCGCCGGCTATCGCTGATCTTTGAAACGGTAGCCGAGGGACTGGTCGTACATGACGAGCAAGGACGCATCATTGAACGCAATACGGCGGCCAACCGCATCCTTGGCTTGTCCAGTGCGCCTCTGAGCGACGACCGTTCGCTTGAAAATGTGATCCGCACGGTCCATGAGGATGGTGCTCCTTTCCCGACCGAAACACACCCGGCTATGATTTCGCTGCGCACCGGGCGCGCGTTGCGCGATGTAGTGATGGGCATTTACAAGAGCGATGGCACCTTGAGCTGGATCTCGATCAACACCGAACCGTTGCTGGACGAACACGGCAATGTGCAAATGGTGGTCGCAAATTTTTCCGACATTACTCGCAAAAAGCAGTCAGAAGAATTGATCTGGACCCAGGCCAATTTCGACACGCTGACCGGGCTGCCCAACCGCCGGCTGTTCCAGGACCATCTGGAACAGGAAATCAAGAAAGCCAGCCGCTCCGGCTTGCCGCTGGCGCTGATGTTCCTCGACGTCGACCATTTCAAGCATGTGAATGATACGCTGGGGCACGACATTGGCGATATTCTGCTGGCACAGGCAGCGCAACGCGTCAGCGGCTGCGTGCGCGAAAGCGACACCGTGGCCCGGCTCGGTGGTGACGAATTCACGGTAGTCTTGAGCGAGTTGCAGGATGTCACCGATGTCGCGCGTATCGCCCAGGGCATCCAGCAGAAAATGGCCGAACCTTTCCTGCTCGGCTTGGAAACCGTGTATGTGTCGGCCAGCATCGGCATCACGCTCTACCCGGACGATGCCGAAGACATCGACTCGCTGCTGAAAAATGCCGACCAGGCGATGTACGCTGCCAAGAGCCAGGGCCGCAACTGTTATCAGTATTTCACCAGATCGATGCAGGAAGCTGCGCAGGCGCGTATGTGGCTGGCCAATGAACTGCGTACTGCGCTGTCTGAAAAACAGTTCAGGATGCTGTACCAGCCGATCGTCGAACTGGCGACCGGCGGCATCGGCAAGGCTGAAGCGCTGATCCGCTGGCAACATCCGACCCACGGTGCGATCGAGCCATCGATATTCATCCCGATCGCCGAAGAGACCGGCATGATCATCGAGATCGGCGACTGGGTCTTGCACCAGGCTGCGGATCAGGTAAAGGAATGGCGCACCACCCGGCATCCGGGCTTCCAGATCAGCGTCAACAATTCTCCGGTGCAGTTCCACCATAAGGGCAACAGTTATGAAACCTGGCTTGCCTATCTCAAAACGCTTGGCCTGCCGGGACAAAGCATTGCGCTGGAAATCACGGAAGGCTTGCTGCTCGATGCCAGCAGCGATGTCAGCGATCTGCTGCTGACATTTCGTGACGCAGGCATCAATGTATCGCTGGACGATTTCGGCACCGGCTATTCATCGCTGTCTTACCTGAAAAAATTCGACATCGACATCCTTAAGATCGACCGGTCGTTCATCCAGAATCTGGCGTTGGGCTCGGATGACATGGCCTTGTGCGAGGCGATCATCGTGATGGCGCACAAGCTCAACGTCAAGGTGGTGGCTGAAGGCGTTGAAACCGAGCAGCAGCGCGATCTGCTGGCGGCGGTCGGTTGCGATTATGCGCAAGGATTCCTGTTTTCAAAACCACTGCCGGCGGAAGAATTCCTGATCTAGTAACCTGCCTTGTCCTGCAGTCATTTGGCATGGCGCCATGCGAAGCGCAAGCCGGTTTTACCATCGTGAAAAGGTGAAGAAAGTTCATGTGCCGATTAGCTTGTACAATCATGCGCTTGACTGGCATGGATCGGCGCCATCGCGGCTGTCAACAGCAGCCCTGCGACTCGACCTGCTGCAGTACCGATTCGTGCCGATTCGCACCGATGCCTGATGCAGGCTGTATTCCATATTCCCGGAGAGCGCCATGAAAACCAAAGCCGCCGTTGCCTGGCAAGCCAAAGCACCACTGACCATTGAAGAAGTCGACCTGGAAGGACCAAAGGCAGGCGAGGTCCTGGTCGAAATCAAGGCTACCGGCATTTGCCATACCGATTACTACACGCTGTCCGGCGCCGATCCGGAAGGCATCTTTCCTGCGATTCTCGGCCATGAAGGCGCCGGCATCGTAGTCGAGGTCGGCCCGGGCGTGACCACGCTCCGCAAGGATGATCATGTGATCCCGCTGTATACACCGGAATGCCGGCAATGCAAATTCTGCCTGTCGCGCAAGACCAACCTGTGCCAGGCCATCCGCAGCACCCAGGGCAAGGGCTTGATGCCGGACGCCACCTCGCGTTTTTCGTTGCACGGCAAGCCGATCCTGCACTACATGGGTACGTCGACTTTTTCCAACTACATCGTGGTGCCGGAAATCGCGCTGGCCAAGATCCGTTCCGACGCGCCGTTCGACAAGGCATGCTACATCGGTTGCGGCGTGACCACCGGCGTCGGCGCAGTGGTGTTTTCAGCCAAGGTCGAAGCCGGCGCCAATGTGGTGGTGTTCGGCCTGGGCGGCATCGGCTTGAATGTGATCCAGGCCGCGAAAATGGTCGGCGCCGACAAGATTATCGGCGTCGACATCAATCCGGCCCGAATGGCGATTGCCAAAAAATTCGGCATGACGCACTTCGTCAATCCGCAACAGGTCAACAACCTGGTCGACCATCTGGTGCAATTGACCGATGGCGGCGCCGATTACTCGTTCGAATGCATCGGCAATGTCACAACCATGCGCCAGGCACTGGAATGCTGCCACAAGGGCTGGGGCCAGTCATTCATCATCGGGGTGGCTGCCGCCGGCGAGGAAATCAGCACGCGGCCGTTCCAGCTGGTCACCGGGCGCGCCTGGAAAGGCTCGGCCTTTGGCGGCGCGCGCGGTCGCACCGATGTGCCGAAAATCGTCGACTGGTACATGGAAGGCAAAATCAATATCGATGACTTGATCACCCACACCCTGCCGCTGGAACGGATCAACGAAGGTTTCGACTTGATGAAAAGCGGCGAATCGATCCGTTCGGTCGTACTGTATTGAGGCTGCCATGCTTGAATTGATTAGCGAACATGCGTGTTTTGGCGGCAGCCAGCGCTTCTACCGCCATGCGTCGGCAGCGATCGGCTTGCCGATGCGGTTTTCGGTTTACCTGCCGCCGCAAGCGCGCAGCCATCCGGTGCCGGCGCTGTTTTACCTGGCCGGGCTGACCTGCACCGAAGAAACCTTCATGATCAAGGCCGGCGCCCAAAAGCTGGCTGCCGAACTTGGCTTGATGCTGATTGCGCCCGATACCAGTCCGCGCGACGCGGCGGTGGCCGGCGAAACCGATCACTGGGACTTGGGCGTGGGCGCCGGATTTTATGTCGATGCGACCGAAGCGCCGTGGGCCCGGCATTACCGGATGTACAGCTATGTGCTCGAATTGGCCGACACCGTGGCCCGGGAATTGCCGGTGGACGCGGCGCGCATCGGCATTTTCGGCCATTCGATGGGCGGCCATGGCGCACTGGTGCTGGGTTTGCGCAATTCACAGCGGTTTCGCTGCGTGTCTGCATTTGCACCAATCTGCGCGCCCAGCCGCGCGCCGTGGGGCATCAAGGCATTCGGCGCTTATCTTGGCGCCGACCGGCAAACATGGCAGCAGTACGATGCCAGCGCGCTGATGGCGGCACAGCAGATGCCTTTTCCTGGAGGCATCCTGATCGACCAGGGCCTGACTGACAAATTCCTGCCGGACCAACTGTTTCCGGAAGCGTTCGAAGCTGCCTGTGCAAGTGCAGCGCAGCCGCTGACGCTGCGCCGGCATGCACACTACGATCATGGCTATTATTTTATTGCGACATTTATCGAGGACCATCTGCGCTTTCATGCGCAAGCTTTGAACCGCGCAATGCCGCAATGATGCTGCATCCGGCATCGCGCCGGCCAGGCTGCCAGCTTGCTGCCGCCCGGCTGGCCGAAGGTGCCAGCGCAGGCGTCAGGCAGGCTTGGTACCTGGCTTGCCGCCGCTGTCGGCAGATGCGGTTTGTGCCGAATGAACGTTGGGCGCATGGATCGGCGGGTCCGGCGATTTTCCGCGGCGCGAGCCGAACGCGTGCGCATATGCCCAGGTGAATTCGGCGCCCATCAAAAAAATCTGTGCCGAATAATATACCCACAACAGCACCACCACCAGCGAGCCGGCCGCGCCGAAGCCGGAAGTGACACCGCTTTTGCCAATATACAAGCCGATCGCGAACTTTCCGATCGTAAACAGCAAGGCGGTCACTGCGGCCCCGACACCGACATCACGCCAGGCAATTTTCACCCTCGGCATGATTTTGTAAATCATGGCAAATGCGGCGGTGGTAATGGCAAAGCTGACGACGCCATTGATGATATTGCCTAACACCACCCATTCGGTGAACAGGGAACCCCACAGCTTGGTCAGTGCCGCCATGGCGGCGCTGAATACCAACGACACCATCGACAAAAAGCCAATCCCGAGGATCATGCCAAAGGATAAAATCCGCGCCCGCAGCAATCCCCAGATGCCGCCGCTTTCCCTTTTCGGTGCACGCCAGATTCGGTCAAGTGCATCCTGCAATTCGGCAAAGACGGTGGTCGCACCCACCAGCAGCAGCACCACGCCGACCACGGCCGTGACGGCACCCTGGGCCGGCTTGTTGACGCTTTCCAGCAAGCCTTGCACCGCTTGCGCGCCCTCTTCACCCATCAAGCCCTGCAGTTGGCCAAAAATTTCCCCGCGCGCCGCTTCTTCGCCAAACACCAGTCCGGCAATTGAAATCACGATCAGCAACAGCGGGGCGATCGAAAACATCGTGTAATAGGCCAGCGCCGCCCCCATGCTGGGCGCGTAATCTTCCAGCCAGGAAGAAAAAGCGCTCTTAATGACGCCCCATAATTTTTTGATAGCCATATTCGATTCACTGCAATTCTGCAGGCCGGCGCCTGGTCTGCATCCGATATTGATCCGCTGATGGGATACGCTGGCCGAGCCAAGCCAAGCCGGCACGGCGGGTCAAGGATCAAGGATCAAGGATCAAGGGTCAAGGGTCGCCAACCCCGGCAGGGTTGACGGCGTCCCGGTTTTCCGTCAACTAGCTGATACGCTCCTTTAGCAGCGCACGCTTGCGGGAAGCCATTTTTTTACCGAGTGATTCCATATCCATTTTGGCTTTTTTTGCCTTTGGAAACATTTCATCCTGCTCTTCCTGCACATGATGATCGACATACTCGCCCAGCACCGTGACCTTGGCATCGTAGAGCGGATCCGATACCGGCATGGTTTGCAACTGGGCGATCAAGTCCTTGGCGCTGGCGTGTTCGACGGTCGCCTCATCCAGCAAGTCATCGTCATCGATCGCCTTGCGCACGGCGGGATAAAAGATCTCTTCCTCGATTTGTGCGTGCACGGTCAATTCCTTGCAGATTTCCGTGACCAGCGCTTCCTTGTCTGTATCCTGCGCCTTGTCTTTCATCTTGCTGAAATCCTTGAACAGCTTCTTGACCTTCTTGTGATCGTCCTTCAGCAAGGAAATCGCATCGGTTTTTTTCGCTGTGGCGCTGGTGGCGGCCGGTTTGGCAGCCGGGGATTTTCTTGTGGCAGTTTTTTTCAAACTTGACGGGGTAGCTGCGGTTGGCATAATGCTCTCCAATAGTCGATAAGGCACGTTCTTGTGCATTGAAAATGCTACCGTCATGGAGAATTCCTGATCTCGATTTGCGCAAAGACTGGCCATCAGCAAGCCATCTTCTTTGCCGTCATGGCAGCGTAACGCCAGCCGGCACTGCCGATTGGCGGCATGCGCTGTCAGTGGAAACCGGCATTTATCGCGCCGTGCCAGCGCCGTCCGGTATCAGCGCCAGCAAGTCGGTGACGCCGACATCCTGGCCGGCTTGCGACAGCAGCGTGGTGGCTTGACCGCGATGGTGGGCCTGATGGTTGAAAAAGTGCAAAACCAGGGCCGAAAAACGGCGCTGGAACCGCACGCCTTTGGTATTTACATAGGCCAGTTCATGCGCCAAATCGGCTTCGGTCAGCGACGCGGCCCACGCCAGGATGATCCGGTCCAGATACTGGCGCTGTGCAGACATGCTTGCCAGATCGGTAAACAGCGGCTGGTCCAGCGCCGCCGGTATCGGCAATTGCGAGACTGCCTCGAGTGCTGCATGCCGCGCCGGGTGGCGTGCGAAGCGCTGTAGCCAGATGGTGTCGCCGACCGCCAGATGATTAAGCGTGCCGAAAATCGATCCGAAAAAAGCGCCTCGATCGGCCATCAGATCAGCCGGCGGCAGCCGCGCGACGGCCTGGTACAGTTTGGCATTCATCCACTGGTTATATTCGGCCAACAGAATGAAATGCTCACGCATGCTCACAGCAGCTCCCTTCCGAACAAAACCATGCAAACAGGCGAGGCAACCGGGGTAATGGCATCATGGTCAGCCGCCCCTATCCGGCTGGGGAACGAAACGATTTCATCCGGTCATAGGTCTGGTAGCCAAGCCGGCGGTAAACCGGTTCGCCGAAAGCACTCGCTTGCAAGGTCACGATCTCGGCACCCTGCGCAAACGCATCGTTGGTTGCCCGCGCGACGCAGGCACTTGCCAGCCCCATGCGTTGTGCCGCCGGCGTCGTGCCGACCCAATACACACCGGCCGCATGGCGGCTGCCGATAGTGAGCGCCGCGGCCAGCGGCGTGTCCCGGCCATAGGCAACGCAACCGCTTATCTTGCGCGCAATCAGACGCTCGGGGTTAGTAAAGTAAGCTCTGGTTTCATCCGGATCGAGCCCCAGTGCCTGGTAAGCTTGCGCCATCACCGCAACCGCGTCACGCACCTGCCGCTCACCGGCAAACGGCTCGATGTGGATGTGCGCCGGCAGAATTCCCGGCGGGACAGGCGCCGACACCAGCATGCAGGGTGTATCGAAGCGCTGCACAAAGCCTTGTGCTTGCAGCAACAGCTCCAGATCCGGGTCCAGAGCGGCCCGTACCAGCACGCTAAAGCCGCGCTTGCGCTGCCCGAAAAATTCGCGGGCGCGGGCAATCAATGCCGCCGCCGGCAGTTCCGGCGCCATGCGCGCAACACAATTCTTGAACGCGCCAGGAAAGCTGGTTGCGCCAGCCATCATCACCAGCCCGTCTTCTTCCACCAGTTCGCAAGGCGACTGCCAGGCAGCATGCTCTCGAATCGCCTCGATGATATTCTCATCGGCAAGCGTGCTTGCATTGCTCATCAATTGCATGGTTTCTTTCATTGAAGCTGATCCTTGCGGCGGGTAACAGAATAAGTATGGCAGGCGGCGGCTGCCGTCAGGCAGGCCAGCGCGATCCAGTCGGCATACACGACCCGTGCGACCAGTGGATTGTAGCCGCCCACTGACCCTGCGATCCACAGGAAGGAGACGACGCTGACAAAACCGGCAATCAAGGCTGCCGGCCGAAATGCCGGACGCAGCGCGGCATAGATCAGGAAAATCCCGAGCAAGCCGAACAGCACCGCCCGATGCCGCATCAGGATGGCGAGGTTCGGCTCGTCGAAGGCCAGTCCGTACAAGCTGGCAAGTCGCTGCGGGCCCAGTATGCCGGATAGCGGCAGCAGATGAATGACTCCGACTACGATCAGCAACGCCATGACTGTCTTGCGCATTTACTTCTCCAAAGGTCAATGTGATTTACTGAGCAAAATGCATGGAGCGTGCTTACCGGTTGCATCGCTTGTGCATGGCATGCGCAACAAAAAATGATTTATTGCATAAATTCTACAGTCAGTACGATGCCGGCGGCTATACCATGAATATGGGAGGCGTTTTGCAATGCTCATCGGCTGCATGACATGCACGATCGCCACGCAGCGGCAGGCATTGAGACTCCTTTCCGGGCGATAGAACAAAACTGTAATCTTTACGGTCATAAAGGCAGTACACCATCGAACCAGTTTGAAAACGCTGTATTCTCAAAGGATGTATTGCCATGCAGAATAAAAACAATGTGCCCATTTCCACCGGTTCGGCACGCCGCCACTTGAGCGGCACACCGGTGCTGCTGGGTTTTGCCGGCAGTCTGGCGCTGCTGGCCGGTTTATCGTTGCTGCGTAATAGGCCAAGGGCACGGCGGTATGCTGACCATGCACAGGATCGGCGCAATCCAATGAGCCTGTTTATACCGGCTGGCGATGCCCGCCGCCGGGAAATCGATCTATCCGGCGCACATCCGCTGTTTGAACGGCGGCAGTCGGTGTATGACGCCTACTGATATTCCGCCGGCGCTGCTGCTGATGCATGCTGTGTCTGGTCGTGCATGTCAGCATGCTGCTATTCGTCAAGCATTCCAATTTCCCTTCACAGTGCAATGTGATCCGACAATTGGCATGGATGCCACATGATGCGATGCGCTCATACAATCAATCGTTGGCATGGGCATGATCAATGACATACAGCCATGCGCCATTTGCCTGCTTGCGCACGACTTCGGCGCTGTGTCCTGATATTTCAAAGGCGGCGCCATTCGCGCCGATGCCCTTAACTTGCCATGCACCGCGCAAAAGCGCGATATCGCCAACTTGCATGCAATAATGGGTTTCTGCTGTCATCCGGCCGCCGAGCGCCAATAGTTTCTGATGCGAAATTCTTATCTCGGCAAGGCCGCGAACACGCTTTCCCGGCAACGGCGCCAGCATTGCGTCAGCTTCGTATAAGGCCACCAGTTGATCGATATCACGTGCATTGAACGCTTCAGCAAATGCAGCATGCATGTGTTCCGGAGTTCGAATTGTCAAATTTTTCTCCAAAAAATACGACAGCTTGGGGCACCTACGTCTGTCATTGATGGCCAGCCTGGACTGCTTCGCGCGCCGGTCCGCTATCAGCCACGATCTAATATGCGGGACATGTTCTCCACTTCCCAAGTTGCGTGACTTGATTCAGGCAGCCTTGGCATGTAGCCAAATAAACAATGCCAGCCTATCGTTGATGGCTATGCCCCGATTTCCATCTTACCCCCAGCATAATTTTTCCTGTGCAATTCATGCTGGAAACCTGTTCAAGCCAATCCCGGCTTCCAAAAACGCCTGTCTTATAAATTTCATTCATGGAATGTCTGTGCCGACATTGGCATTTTTACAGCATTACCCTGTATTTTAAAGCTTAAAAATCTGGCAAGCCCGCGATACAACACATTAGGGATATCTTTCTCAAAAGAATGTGAATCAGCATTGTTACCTGGCGTTATCAAGTTAAGATTAATGCCACGCGACAATAATCTGCTTTTTGCTGAATCATGTTCAAAAAATCCCTGTTTGCCCTGCTCCTGTGTTCGGCATCGTCGGCTTTCGCTTTGTCTTTTCATTCCCAGCATGCGCTGGTATTCGAAGAAGATACCGGCAAGGTCTTGCTGCAAAAAGATGCCCATGCGGTGGTTTCGATTGCGTCGCTGACCAAATTGATGACCGCCATGGTGGTGCTCGACGCCAAGCAGGATATGCAGGAATTGATCGATATCGAGCAATCCGATGTCGATACGGTGAAGCACAGTTCTTCGCGCGTGCCGGTGGGCGCATCGCTGCCGCGCAGTGTGGTACTGAACCTGGCATTGATGTCTTCCGATAACCGGGCCGCGGCAGCGCTGGCCAGGACTTACCCGGGTGGCAATGATGCATTCCTGGCAGCGGTACAGGAAAAACTGCGCGTGCTGGAGATGCGCCAGACTGTGATCGAAGAACCGACCGGTTTGTCGCCGCATAACCGTTCCACCGCCACCGATCTGGTCAAGATGACGGCGGCGGCGGCCTATTATCCGGAAATCACCCGCCTGAGCACCAATACCGACGAATTGATCGACATGAATGGCCGGGAAGTCCATTTCCGCAATACCAATCGGCTGGTCGGCAAACAAGACTGGGATATCCTGTTGTCGAAAACCGGCTTTACCCGGGAAGCCGGCCGCTGCCTGATCATGCGCATGAAATCGGCCGGCAAGCATGTGATTGTCGTGCTGCTCAATGCCAAGGATAGTGTCGCACGCAAGCTTGATGCCGAAAATATCCAGCGTTATCTGGCAGGCCAGCCGGCTGAAATACTGACGATTGCAGCGCCGCGCGCAGCCAAACGCAGCAAGCTCAAGCTGCGCACTTCCACGGTCATGTCAAAACGCCATCACAAAAACCGGCGCGTGTAAGCACTGGCGCTACTTGGCTACTTCGGCAGGAGCGCTGCCGCCCATCCCGTAAAATCGCCTGGCATGTCGCAGCGCAGACAATCCAGGCGCTGCCGTCAACCGGGATGCCGAAAAAATTCCATAAAACCCTTTTGCCGGGAATCATTTTCCGCTATCCTGCCCGGCTCGCCGGCGATGGCATCGTGCTAGCGGGCCATCGCGTCGCCGCTCCCAACACTCACCAGGAATCCGCATGTGGTTTAAAAATCTGCAAATCTTTCAATTAACTTCCCCATGGACCCTGAGCGCTGCAGAGCTGGAAGAGCTGCTCGAAAAGCAATCCTTTCAACCGTGCGGCAGCATGGATATGCAAAGCCGCGGCTGGACGCCGCCACGCGACAATGGCGGCCTGGTGCACACCGTGAATCGCCAGATGCTGCTGCGCTTTGGCACGGAAAAAAAACTGTTGCCGGCCTCGGTGATCAACCAGGTCACCAAGCTCAAGCTGACCGACATCGAGGAACAGCAAGGCTATAAGGCGGGCAAGAAGCAGCGCAAGGAAATCAAGGAACAGGTCACCGATGAATTGCTGCCTCGCGCCTTTGCGATTACCAGCAATACCCATGTCTGGATCGACCCGGTGCATGGCTGGCTGGTAGTCGATGCGTCCAGCCCGACCAAGACCGATGATGTGTTCACTTGGCTGCTGCGCTCGATCCCGTCGCTGCCGGTGACTGCGCTGCGGGTGCTGCGCGCGCCGGGCGATGCAATGACCCATTGGCTCGACAGTGACGAGGCGCCGTCCGGGTTTACCGTCGACCAGGATACCGAACTCACTTCCACTGGTGAAAACAAGTCGACGGTGCGCTATGTCAAACACACGCTCGAAGCCGACGATATCCGCCGCCATATCAAGGGCGGCAAGCGCTGCACCAAGCTGGCATTGACCTGGAACGACCGCATTTCCTTCGTGCTGACCGAGACGCTGGCCGTCAAGCGCGTCACCGCGCTGGACGTGCTGAAAGAAAATTCCAGCGGCACCTCGAAAGATGAAGACGAACGCTTCGACACCGATTTTGCGCTGATGACTGGCGAACTCGACCAGCTACTGTCAAACCTGATCGCATCGCTAGGCGGCATCACGCCCGCATAATTGCCGCACAAAGCAAGTGCAGCGGTGCTTGGCTGCTAGGCGGCATGCGCACACTGTGCCGTCAACCGTAACTACGATTTCTCTCCTAATTTGATTCACCAGCAAGATCGGCTGCGCCGGTCTTGCCTTTCCTGTTCCTGTCCGGCACGAGGCTTTGACTGCGCTGCCGCAACAGTGCTGCGCGCAACGTCCAGGCCGGATGGTTTTTCGCGCAATACAATCTTTTTGATGCAAACACAAAACCAGAAGTTATCGCGGGCGATATTCTTGCAACGATTCAGTCTAATCCCTGAATGGCAGCATGCGTTTTATCTGAAAAAGCCCCCGAATTCTTCGGTGTAATCATTGTGTTGATTTGAAAGATTGAATGCCTTCATCCGCATTTCCCTTCATGCTCAAGCTTGGCCTGATGACGGCCGCTTATGTCTTGTTAGGGAAAATTTCGCTGCTATTGGCAGTGTCGCCCGGCAATGCTGCTGCGGTATGGCCGGCAGCTGGGCTCGGAGTTGCGCTGTGTCAGCTATATGGTTACCGAATCTGGCCGGCCCTTTTCATTGGCACAACGATTGTGGTGACCGCCGGCACCGGCGTACTCTCTGGCACCGTGATCATGATTGCACTAAGCAATACGCTAGAAGCATTGGCAATTGCATGGCTGCTCAAACGTTATACCAAAATCAGTGACCATTTCCATAGCAGTAAGGATGTGTTCAGATTTGTCGTGTTTTCCTTTGCCGGAACGCTGGTCTCTGCATCCATCGGTGTTACCAGCTTGCTGGCAGGCGGCGTCATCCAGGAAAGCCATTACCTGCAGAACTGGCTGACCTGGTTCCTTGGCGATTTAACCGGCATCATCATTGTCGCGCCCGCCATCCTCAGCTGGCGCCGGACGCGCCACTGGACCCGACAAAAAATCGCCGAAATAACCTTGTTCTCCGGCGCGTTTGCGCTGTGTTGCCTGCTTATCTATACGCGCCCCCCCGCGCCACTACTTTTCCTGTTTTTGCCATTGTTGATCTGGCTGGCTTTTCGCTTTTCCCAATACGAAGTGGCCAAGGCTAACGTGGTGCTCGCCGTCGTCATCATCGCCGGCACACTGAGCGACATCGGGCCATTGGCGGAATTGCCTTTCATTACGCTGCTGCTGACCTTGCAAACATTTGTCAGTGTCGTCGGCATTTCCGCACTGGCGCTGGCGGTGACCATTGATGAACGCAGCCGTGCCACGCAAGAATTGAAAAAAATGCAGGATGAACTGGAATCGCTGGTTGGCCAACGCACCATGCAGCTGAACAATGCGGTCGACGCGCTGGAGCGCGATATCGTCAAACGGGAAATGGTCCAGCAACAATTGCGTGCCAAGGAAAAGCAGCTTGAGGAAGCGCAGCGCCTGGCACATCTTGGCAGCTGGGAATGGGATGCTGTCCAAGACCACCTGATCATGTCGAACGAGATGATCAGGATTTACGGTGTGCCGCTGGAAGAGCAGCGCTCGCTGACTTATCAAAAATACCTGAATTACATACCACCGGAAGAATGCCATCTGGTCGATGAAGTCGTACAGTCAGCGTTATCGACCAAAAAGCAGTTCAGTTACGAACACCATGTGCTGCGTCCCGATGGCATGCAGCGCTATTTGCATTGCTGCGGCAGCCCGGAAACCGACCAGGTCGGCACCGTGATCCGGCTGTATGGAACCGCGCATGACATTACCGAAGAAAAAGCCCTCGCAACAAATCTGCAGGAAGCCGAAGAACTGTACCGCAAGCTGGTAGAACTGTCGCCGGATGCAATTTTCCTTCTGTATGAAGGCCGGTACACGTTCAGTAATGGCGCAGGCTTGCGCTTGGTCGGTGCAGCCAGCAACCAACAACTGATCGGCCAGGTATTCATGAAATTTATTTGCCCCGGCTTTAGAAAAACCGTCATGGAAGCCTTGCAACAGCTGGTGCAGCCGGAACACACTGTCTCGATCGAAGCAAAGATCGAGCGATGCGATGGCAGCGCGATTGATATCGAACTGGCCGCCACGCCGTTCAGCATAAAAAACCGGCAAGACACACTACTGGTGGTGCGCAATATTTCCGAACGAAAAAAAGCCGAGCAACAGATTTATCATCTTGCGCATCATGATCCGCTGACCGGCTTGGCCAACCGGATGTTGTTCAAGGAACGGCTCGAACATGCCATTGCCTATGCGCATCGCACCGACCGGTCACTGGCGGTCTTGTTTATCGACCTGGATCGTTTCAAGGGCATCAACGATACCGCCGGCCACAGCGCCGGCGACCAGGTATTATTCGCATGCGCGCATCGACTACGCGGCTGCCTGCGCGACAGCGATACGGTGGCTCGCGCCGGCGGCGATGAATTCCTGATCCTGATCGAATCGGCTGCCGACCCGCTGCATGTGCCGTCGGTGGCCCAGAAAATCCTGGCAGCCCTGGCGCGCCCGTTCAATGCGGTCGGCAAGGAATTTTCGATCGGCGCCTCGATTGGCATCAGTACCTTTCCCACCGATGGTATCGATGTCGAGACGCTGGTCCAACATGCAGACATTGCGATGTACCGTGCCAAAACCGAAGGTCGGGGCGACTTCCGTTATTACTCGGCTTCGATGGCAATGCAAAGCCGGGAACGTTATGC
>JAKFFK010000182.1:0-19435 GCA_036675285.1 Paucimonas sp.
CGACGCCAGCGCGATCCAGTTCACTCGCAATCCTGACGGCATCGGCAATGCATTGCGCAAGATCGGCGGCCTGTCGCGCAAGGACGCTGGCGCTGCGCGGATTCATCATCCGAATGCAGAACAGCTATCCCATCTGTTCCTGAGCGCGGTCAAGCCGACGCTGATGTCCGGCCTGCTGGCGACACATCCGCCGATTGCCGAACGCCTGCGCCGCATCTTCGGCAGAAACGCCGAGCTGCTCGATGCGCCCGAATTGCCCGCCGAATTTTCCAGCGCCGAGCAATTGCCCGATATTCCGTATGTGGCTGCCGGCTTTGCCGGCGCAGTGCCTGCCGTGCCTGCAGTGTCTGCCGTTCCGGCGTTTGCCGGCATGCCGTCAGCGTCGACCGCCGGCGCCGGCAGCCTGGTGCGACAAACCCGGCTGGCGCCGGAGTTGCATGGCGCGCTGCATGAGCCGCAGGCAGCTTGCGCAGTGGTGTATGCGATGCTCTTCGAGCACGCGCTTGCAGACAATCCGCAGGCTGCAGTGCTGCAGGCGCATGTGCCGCAGCAAGCGGCTTTTATCGGCTATCTGGCCGAAACGATCGCCAAACTGCCGGCAGGCGCGCGCCTGCCGCTGCTGGACCTGGCGATGCCGGCGCTGCGGCAATTGACGCAAGACGAGCGCGACGGCTTGTTGCGCGTGGTCGGCCTGTTGGTTGCCGCCGACCAGCGCGTCACGCTGACCGAATTTGTTTTGGAAACAGTATTGACCCACCGCCTGGCCGTACATGCCGGCCGGGCGGTGCCGATCCGGTTTGCCGATCTGGCACCGTTAAAGCAGGACTGCGCACTGATGCTGTCGCTGGTAGCGCATGTCACGGTGGTGACGGCGCGGCAAGCGCAGGGCCGGCATGAAACAGCCGTCCAGGCATTCATGCGCGGCGCGGCGCTGTGTCCGCAACTGGCACTGTCGCCAGCCGACCTGTATCCTGCCGCCGGGATTGGATTTGCCCGGGTCAAGGCGACGCTGGAGCGCGCTAATCAACTAGCGCCGCTGGCCAAGCCAGGTTTGATCAAGGCACTGGTGGCCGCCGCCATGCAGACTGGCCATGCCGAGCTGCCGATGGAGCTGGCCGACTTGCTGCGGGCAATCTGTGCCGCCCTGGAGGCGCCGTTGCCGCCAGCCGTCAGCGCGGCCTATTCGGATGGTGCATTGACGATCGACTGGTAAAACCTGTGTCATTCTTGCCGCCACCGGCCACCAGCAAGCAAATGCCTGTCCGCCGCGTGGCCGCTCGCTGCAGCCGGCGCCGCGATGATGCACAATAGCCGCTTCAATCATTTTCATTTCAGGCACACATCATGCGTCGACATTTCATCCAATCGCTTGCGCTGGCCATGCTGGCACTGGCAGGCAGCGGCATCGCTGCGCCAGCCATCGCGGCTGAACCGGTCAAGGTGCTCTACCACCTGTCGGAAGGCATTGACCAAGCTTCCCGTGCGCTCGCCAATATCCGCAACCATTTGCGCGCCGAACCGGATAGCCGGATCGTGGTGGTCGCGCATGGCGAGGGCATTCGCTTCCTGTTGGCAGATGCCCGGGAGCGCAACGGCAAGCCGTTTGATGCCGCAGTGGCCGCGCTGGCGGAACAGGGCGTGGCGTTCAAGGTTTGCAGAAATACGCTGACCGCACATGCTGTGCCTGCAGAAAAGCTGTTGCCACAGGCGACGCTGGTGCCGTCGGGCGTGGCGGAAGTCGCTCGCCTGCAGGCCAGGGAAGGATTTGTATATTTGCGGCCGTGACGAGTGCCAGCGTCATGCGGAAGTCAGGGATATAATGAACTCTGTCCACATCATGCCGCATAGCCCCGATCATGCAAGAACAAGCCACTGTCCGCCGTAACGCCGTCTGGATCAAGATTCTGGCCGCGATTGTCATCTTGGCCATTGCCGTGACCGGGTACTTTTCTTTTTTTGCGCAGGAAAAAGCGCCGGAAGTGACCTTCACTGATTTGCAGGGCCGGCAAGTGACCACGCAAAGCTTGCGCGGCAAGGTGGTGATGGTGAATTTCTGGGCCACCAGCTGCACCACTTGCGTCAAGGAGATGCCGCAAATGGTCGAGACTTATAACAAATACAAGGACCGTGGACTGGAATTCGTGGCGGTTGCCATGAGCTACGATCCGCCGAATTACGTGCTCAATTTTGCGCAGACCCGCGCGCTGCCATTCAAGGTCGCGCTCGATACCCAGGGGACGCTGGCAAAATCGTTCGGCAATGTCCAGATGACACCGACCACCTTCGTGATCGACAAGCAAGGCCGCATCGTCAAGCGTTATCTGGGCGAGCCCGACTGGTCCGGCTTGCACCAGTTGCTTGAACAGTCGCTGACCTAAGCACCCACTCAGAATAAACTGTGATCGTCTGCGGTTGCAGGCGGCGCGCTGCAGCGTTGCCCGGCACTTACAGTGCTCGCACTGCGGCGGCCCGGCCGCCTTGCATCGCATCCACCTGCAACCACATCCATTTCACGTTTTATTTTGAGTGGGTACTTAGCTGCGCGCCAATCTACTCGTCGATATTGCCGTACCGCCCTTGCCGCTCATGCGGCAGGACCACGCCGGGCCTGGTACCCGGCAATTCATGAGTCGCAGCCGTGCCACAGCTGCACCGCTGCGCCGCATATTTATTCCGCAATACGCAGGCAAAATGTTGATACAATGCAACAAAACAGTTTTGCCTGCCCAATAATAATCAGGCTGGCAAGCGGGTTTATGCGGCATGTGCCTGCCACAGCAGCCATCCGGTTCGGGAGAAGCCACGATGTCGGTGAATGAAAAGCGCGCATACTTGCGCAAGTCGCTGCAAACCACGGCCTGGGTCGGCGAGACTGCGGCCGAAGATTGGCATCCGGTCAATTTGCTGGATATTTCGGTTGCCGGTGCCGCATTTCTGCTCAGGCAGGCGCTGCCCGGCGGCGTGACGCGCAGGTTCAGTTTTTATCTGCCGAAAAATCCCACGCGCATCAGTTTTACCGCGCAAATCATGCACTGCACGCCGCATACTTATCTGAGCGGCTATCGTGCCGGCGTCCAGATTGCCAGCATCGATGCCAGCGACCTGGCGCTGATCGAACAATTCATAGCCCAGCCAGGCCCCACCTCGGACGCGGCTTGATCGACGATTGCGGGCGTGTAGTGCCGCATCCTATGGCGGCGAAGCGGGCCAGCGGCACATCATGAGTTGACGATGGCTTTGCGTGCGGCGGCGATCCACTGCTGCTCATCCTCGATCGCCGGTGCAGCGCGTTTGGACTGTTTCAGGATGTCGTTAAAAATCTGATTGGCCGCTTCATGCTGACCCAGCTGCAACAGTAATTCGCCATAGCGAAAACGGGCTTCCAGCCCGACGAAAAGCGGAATCAATTCCCGGTAAGACGCCAGCGCCGCATCGATATCGCCGCGTGCTTCCAGCAGGCGCGCTTCCAGCAAACGCACTTCAAGCGGGCGTGTGGCGGGCGCATCCGCCTTCAGTCGCGCCATCGCCACTTCTGCCTTGTCCCAGTAGCCGCCTTCAAGCGCAGCCTGTGCCAGACCAAACAGGATATTGCCGTCACCGGCAAACGTCCCTTGCAGGCAGCTTTCATACAAGGCGATCGCTTCGGCATGCATTTGATGCGCGCTGCACTCCCTTGCCAGCGCCATCTTGTTGTCGACGCTGCCGCACACTTCCAGTTCCTCGGCACGGCGCTTGAGATCGGCATCCGGCTGCAGCGTCTTGACCAGCTTGCGCGCTGCCTGATGTGCGCTGCGGTGCTCGCGCGAACCGGGAAAGATCTCAATGAAATAATAGATGACGCACCCCATCACCGGGAAACCCATGATGATGAATATCCACCAATACGGGCGGCCTTTTTTCAGCGCGTGGAAAACAAAGCTGAACTGGATCAGCAGCACAAGGCCGGCGATGATAGGCATGATCGGTCTCTTCCCTGTTGATTTTATTGTTCGGTTAATTTAGCATTTTTTCGCATTAGTTTCCTTCAATTAATGCAGCGTTTGTCTGTTCTGCACAGCATTATTGGTGTCTGCCACGGATGCTGGCAACTGGTTGCGGATTTGTTAACCGAAAAGCAAGCGGCGCCGATCGGCTGCGTGCTGCTCGCTACTCGCCGGCGTAGTCAAGCTCGCGAAGATTGGTCTTTGCCAATACCCGGGTTGGCAGGGGCATGCTGTCGCGCCAGGCGGGTTCGGTTTTTACCCAAAGTTGGCTGCGGCCGGTAAATATCGGTAGATGGATCGAACTCGATACGGGCAACGACGGATGCGTTTGCACATGATTGCGCACGCCGCATCAGCACGCGCTGCGGCATTGACTATTCTGGCGCAAACCGGTTTGTCGCAAGGCGTTTTAACGATGCCGAAGATGATGCGCGGCTGCAGCGCAGGCTGGCTTTGCGCCAATAAATGTCAGTCATCGTTTTGGCCAGCCTCATCGGCGGCGGCAGCGCCACCCGGGGCGGTGACTGTGCGGTATTGCAGATATCGCCGCAAGATCGCCTGCTCGACTTTGACCCGTTCATTCGGCCGGCAGGCATAGCGCAATGACAGCGTGGCGTGCTTGACATTGTCGAGTTGCAGAATGACCTTCGGTTCGGCCGATGGCAGATCGACCATGTCACGCGACTCGATGCGCAGCAAGTGCGCATCGGCTTCCGGCATCCATGGCCCGCACACTTCCAGCGCCGCCTTGAGCAGTGCCGATTCCAGAAAAATCAAGTCTTCTGACGGCTCGGCGACGATTTTCAGCAAGTGGATAACATAGGTGCCGGTAGCCGTCAGGTTGCGCACCGGCTTAGTCAGCAGCAGTGAATGCGGCAGAGTCACCGTGCGGCTGGTGAGCTGGCTGCCATCCTGAGTTTCCGACAGCGTGGTGGCCAGCAAGTCGGTGTCGATCACGCGCCCGGAAATGCCATCGAGCTCGATAAAGTCACCGATCCGGTATAGCCGCGACACCGTCAGGAAAGTCGAGCCGAGCAGGTTGCTCAAAAACTCCTTGCTGACGATCAGCATGGCGCCGGCGACGGCGGCCAGCGACAATGCCGCGCCGGCGATCTTGGATGCCCAGATTGCAATGATCAAAATGAGTGCGGTGAGCAGCACCAGATTTTTTAACAATACGAAATTGCTGCGACGACGTGACAGTTCCAGAATCGAGCCGGTATTGGCGCGCGCATGTTTCTGGATCAGCTTTACCAGCAAAATGGTAATGATCAGCGCGATCAGGGTGGCGACGATGCGTCCCATCTCGGTTTGGGCCAGCGCTTGGATATCTTGCATGATCAATTTCAAGTAATTGGTTTGTTCCATGGTGGTGACGAGGTGCAGGTGCGACTGCGCAATTGCCTGTCCGCCAAAGCCGGATTGTACTGGACTGCTGCAGCGCGCAGGCGCATAAGGTGCCTCACTGCAGATTCGGGAGCGACATCGGTGCTTGGTCGCCGTTGTCGGCCAGCCAGGCTTACAGGTTTAGCATCCGAGCTGGTCTGCCAGGTCGGTCAGGTCCCTGGCATGCAGCGTATTGCCCGCATGCGGCGCCACATCCTTGGTCTGGTTCGGGCCGAACTCGCGCGGCCTTTCAATATACGCGGTGTGCAAGCCGCATGCCCGGGCGCCAGCCAAGTCATCCTGGTGGGCGGCGACCATCATGACTTCGTCCGGTGCCACGTCGAAAACGCCAGCGACGCCAAGATAAGTCGCCGGATCGGGTTTGTACTTCCTGAATACCTCTGCCGATAGAATGCAATCCCACGGCAATGCCGCATGCTTGGCCATGTCGGCAAGCAAACCGAGGTTGCCATTGGATAGCGTGCAAATCAGGTAGCGGGATTTCAGGCGGGTCAAGCCGGCAACCGTATCCGGCCAGGCATCCAGCCGGTGCCATGCCCGGTTCAAATGACGCTTTTGGGCTTCGCTCAAGTGCGTGATATTGAATTGTAAAAGCACTTGCTCCAGGATCAGCCGGTGCAAGTCATCGATCAGAGTCCAGCCGAGTTCGCCCGACATGACTCGCGCCATGGCCGGCCGATAGCCGGCGCGCCATGCCAGCGCGAATGCATCGCCGTCGACGTCGGCTTGCATCGCGATTATTTCGCGGGCAATGCTCGCATGCCAGTCAACCACTGTGCCGAATACGTCGAATGCAAGAACTTTGATGGAGCTGGCGATAGCGGCGGGCATGAATTTTTATCCGGGAAAGTTGTGAGGGGGTAGCGGTTTGGCCAAGCCATTGGAACAGCAATACGGTGCCTGACTGCAGACAAGCAAATGAGGCGGCTGGTGCAAAATTGTACATTGGATTGCAAATGTCACAGGCAATTTGTTCGCCCGTCACGCAAGGTGGCAAAGTGAACCGCTTTACTTTATGCTGACGGTGCAATGATGCATAAGCGCGTTACTTTAAGGAATGGCAATGGCAAAAAAACCCGATGAAGACCCGGAAACGCTGGCATTGATTCAATGGTGTATCGAGGTTGAAAAATTCCTGGTGGCCGGTGGTGCGACGCTGGAACAGGCGCAAGAGCATATTGAAGAGCAGCTCGACTGGTTCATGGACCAATTTTACGATGGCTTGACGCCGGAAGAGGCCGCCAAAGAAGCGCTTGCATGATCGAGCGTGCCAATCGCGGCACAGCCGAAGCGCATGGCGCTGGGCTGGCAACGCGCTCAGACTTGGCGCAGACCCCCGGATCAGGGTTATTCATTTTTGTTCATTCGGTTGCTGCCGCAGATGATTGACCAGCAACCTGGCAGCTACCGGTAATGCATCAAATGCGCGCACGCAGATTTTCAGTTCTCTGGCGGCCCACGACTCGGCCAGCGGGATGGCGCGAATCCGCAGGGTTTTGGTATACGGCCTGGCCACGCCCTCGGGCAAGATGCCGATGCCCAGGCCGGAATCGACCATCAGGCACAAGGCATCGTAGCTGGTGACCTGGATGCGAAATTTCAGTGGCCGCCCTAATTCGCTGGCGGCATTTTGCAGTTGCAGATTGATCGAGCTGCCGGTATGCAGGCCGACATAATCATAATCAAGGGTCTGAGCAAATGACAGCGTTTTCCGCTTGGCCAGCGCATGCTCCTTTGGCGTAATCAAGACCAGCCTGTCATGGTGATAGGGAAAAACTTCCAGCTTGTGACCGTGCGGCTGCATGACGAAAATGCCGATGTCGGCGGCGTTTTCCGCCACTGCCTTGGTGACCGACGAACTGATTTTTTCTTCCAGATGCACCTGGATTTGCGGGTATTCGGCCAGAAATGATTTGATCTCCCCCGGCAGGAATTGGGTAATCGCCGAAATATTGGCAAACACCCGAACATGGCCGCGCATGCCGCTCGCGTATTCCTGCATTTGCACCGAGATTTCTTCGAGTTCATGCATGGCCCGGCGCGCCAGCGCCAGCAGGGCGATGCCGGCGGCAGTCGGTTCAATGCCCTTGTTGGTACGGTTCAATAGCTGCGTGCGCAGCAGCGCTTCGATTTCACTGATGCGCTTGCTCACGGCCGCCGCGGCAATATGCTCACGCGCAGCTGCTGCAGCAATGGTGCCTTCTTCAAGCACGGCGATAAACAATTGCAGCGAAGTTGGGTCAAGTCGCATCATGCGTTGCGGTCCCGAATCAGGTATCCATAAATTTGGCCCGGCCAGTGAATACTTGCTGGCCAGGATTGCAGGCGCATTTTTCACGCAGCCGCCGAAGCAGCTTGCGCTGCGGTTATTTCATTATGCCATCACAGCTGTGGTGCCATCGTATTTCGCGATGGCAGCCTCGCCAATGATTGCTTTTTAAAACATGGTTTGATTTATAAGATGGTTTCATTGCAGGCTTTGCCTGCCCAATTTTCATGAAAGTATTTTCCATTCTTGCCATGAATAATCAAACCACCGCACCACCATCGCCTTTGTCAGGCGTCAAGGTCATTGAAATCGGTACCCTGATCGCCGGGCCCTATGCCGCCAGTCTACTGGCCCAGTTTGGCGCAGAAGTCATCAAGATCGAAGCGCCGACCGATGGCGATCCATTGCGCAAATGGCGAAAATTGCACAATGGAACATCCTTGTGGTGGTATTCGCAAAGCCGGAATAAAAAGTCCGTCACGCTCAATCTGAAGTCGGAACAGGGCCAGCAGATCGTGCGCGACCTGGTCAAGGATGCCGATATCGTGATTGAAAATTTTCGGCCCGGAACGCTGGAGGGCTGGGGTCTGGGCTGGGAGCAGCTATCCGAAATCAATCCGCGCCTGATCATGGTCCGGGTATCCGGCTATGGCCAGAACGGCCCGTATCACAAGCGTCCGGGATTTGCGGCGATTGCCGAATCGATGGGCGGGCTGCGTAACTTGGTCGGCTATCCGGACCGGCCGCCGGTGCGCGTCGGCGTCAGCATCGGCGACACGCTGGCGTCGCTGTATGGCGTGATCGGCGCAATGATGGCGATGCATCATTTAAAGGTCAATGGCGGCACTGGCCAATTCATTGACGTCGCGCTGTATGAGGCCGTGTTCGGCGTGATGGAAAGCCTGATTCCCGAATATGCCGAATTCGGTTTTGTGCGTGAACGCACCGGCGCCAGCTTGCCCGGGATTTCGCCATCCAGCACCTATCCGTGCCGGGACGGTCGTTACGTGATCATCGCCGGCAATGGCGACAGTATCTTCCGGCGCCTGATGCTGGCCATCGAGCGCAGCGACCTGGCAGATGATCCGCGTCTGGCACGCAATGACGGACGGGTGCAGCACAATGACATGCTCGACGAGGCGATTGCTGGATGGACATCGCAGCACGATCTTGAACATGTGCTGCAGGTGCTGGACCAGGCCGATGTGCCAAGCAGCCGGGTCTACGATGCCGCCGACATTTATAACGATCCGCATTACCGCGCGCGCGACATGATCCAGCAGTTTGATTTGCCGGACGGGCAGCCGATCGATTTGCCGGGGGTGGTCCCGAAATTGTCAGCCACGCCCGGGAAAACCAACTGGCTCGGCCCGGAACTCGGGCAGCATACCAACGAAGTGCTGGCAGCGCTGGGCATGAGCGAACAGGACATCAGCGCACTCAGGACGCAAGGCATTATCTAGCAGACAGTCAAATTGATTGATATTCCATCGACCAGGAATTACGCAAAAGGAAACAACATGCTGTTTGAAAAATTGCCCGACCGGGTTTTCATCAATGATGTGGCGGTACGCGACGGTTTCCAGAGCGAGCCGGAATTCGTGCCGACCGCAGAGAAAATCCGGCTGATCGACCGCCTGTCGAAGACCGGCCTGGCCAAGATCGAGGTCACCTCTTTCGTGTCGCCCAAGGCGATACCGAACCTGCGCGACGCCGCTGAAGTCATGCAGGGGATTGCGCGCGAACCCGGCGTCATCTATGTGGCGCTGGTGCCCAACGAACGCGGCTGTGAACGCGCGCTGGCCGCCAAAGTCGATGAAATCAACCTGGTGATGTCGATCGGCGAGACGCATAACCTGGCCAACATGCGCATGACTTGCGAGCAATCGCTGGCGCAGTTCCGCAGTGTGATGCAGCTGGTGCGCGGCACCGCGCTGCGCGTCAACGGCACTGTCGCGACCGCCTTTGGCTGTCCGTTTGATGGCGACCAGCCGGTCTATCGCGCACTGTGGGCGGCCGAACAATATCTGGGCATGGGCATGCACAGCATCACGCTGGCCGATACCACCGGCATGGCGCATCCGCGCCAGGTCGAGCAGGCCACGCGCGCCTTCCGCAGCGCCTTTCCGGAGGTGCCGTTGACGCTGCATTTTCACAATACCCGTGGCATGGGCCTGGCCAATGCGATGGCCGGCGTGACAGCCGGCGCCACCAGTTTCGACGCTTCGCTGGGCGGCATCGGCGGCTGTCCGTTTGCGCCTGGCGCGACCGGCAACATCTGTACCGAAGATCTGGTGCATATGTTCGAATCCTGCGGCATCGCCACCGGCGTTGATCTGGACCGGCTGCTGGCTGTGGCCAAGGATTTGCCGGCCATCGTCGGCCATGACGTGCCGGGCCAGGTCATACGGGCCGGCAAGCGCACCGATCTGTATGCGCCGCCAGCTGCGGCTTGACATATTCAAATAGAAAAGGATGCGAGACATGAAACTACGCGACCCCTCCCTGTTACGGCAACAGGCATTCATCGGCGGCGAATGGTGCGATGCCGACTCTGGCGCCACGCTGGACGTGACCAATCCGTTTGACGGCAGCCGGCTGGGCACGGTGCCGAATCTGGGCCAGTCTGAAACCAGCAAGGCGATTGCCGCGGCGAACCGGGCTTTTCCAGCCTGGCGCAGCAAGACCGGCAAGGAACGTGGCGCGATCCTGCGCCGCTGGCATGACCTGATACTGGAAAATAGCGAGGACCTGGCCTTGCTGATGACGCTCGAGCAGGGCAAGCCACTGGCCGAAGCGCGCGGTGAAATCACCTATGCGTTATCGTTCGTGGAATGGTTTGCCGAAGAAGCCAAGCGGGTCTATGGCGATGTGCTGCCGGCCACCCGCAGCGACCAGCGGCTGCTCGCCATCAAGCAGCCGATCGGCGTATGCGCTGCCATCACCGCCTGGAATTTCCCGAGCGCGCTGGTGACCCGCAAGGTGTCGCCGGCGCTGGCGGCAGGCTGCACGGTGGTTTTGAAACCGGCCGAGGCGACGCCGTATTCGGCGCTGGCGCTGGGCGTGCTGGCGCAGCGGGCCGGTCTGCCGCCAGGCGTGCTCAATATCGTCACCGGCAACCCGGTGGAAATCGGCCGTGAATTGACCGGCAGCCCGCTGGTCAGGAAACTTACCTTTACCGGGTCGACCGCAACCGGGCGATTATTGATGCAGCAGAGCGCATCCAATATCAAGAAGCTGTCGCTGGAACTGGGCGGCAATGCGCCGTTTATCGTGTTCGACGATGCCGATATCGATCAGGCAATCGAAGGCTTGCTGTTCTCGAAGTTCCGCAATGCCGGCCAGACTTGTGTGTGCGCCAACCGCGTGCTGGTGCAGGACAGAATCTTTGATGAATTTGCCGCGCGACTGTCGGTCAGGGTCGGCCAGCTCAAGGTCGGCAACGGGCTCGACGACGGCGTCGTGCAAGGTCCGCTGATTGACGACAAGGCAGTGCAGAAAGTCCGGCGTCTGGTGCAGGACGCGCTCGACAAGGGTGCAAAAATTCATGTCGGCGGCAAGCCGCATGCGCTGGGCGGATCGTTTTTCGAGCCGACCGTGATCGGCAATCTGAATCAGCAGATGGCGATTTCGACCGAGGAAATATTCGGCCCGGTGATCGGCCTGTACCGTTTCGACGACGAGGCGCAGGCGGTGGCCATGGCCAACGACAGCGACGCCGGCCTGGCGGCCTATTTTTACAGCGAAAGCCTGGCACGGGTCTGGCGCGTGATGGAGGCGCTGGAATACGGCATCGTCGGCGTCAACACCGGCATGGTCTCGAATGAAGTCGGACCGTTTGGCGGCATCAAGGAATCCGGTATCGGCCGCGAAGGATCCAAATACGGCATCGATGAATTCATGGAGCTGAAGTACGTGTGCTTGTCGGGACAATTTGTGAAACAGGTGTCATGAAGCATTGACGCAACGCGTCCGACCGGACTTTATCGATAGACAGCATTTTCAAGTTGCATGAAACATTATGACAAACGTCGCCACCAAAATTAATCCAGAGACATTCGACTATGTGATCGTCGGCGCCGGCGCTGCCGGCGCCATTCTTGCCAACCGGCTATCGGAAGATGGCAAGTCGACCGTCTGCCTGCTCGAAGCCGGACCGGCCGACTGGCATCCGTTCATTCATATTCCAGCCGGCTTCATCAAGACATTGTTCAATCCCGCAGTGACTTGGCAGTTCCAGACCGAACCGACCGAGCAGACTGCCGGCCGGCGCATTCCGATCCCGCAGGGGCGGGTGCTGGGCGGCTCGACTTCGATCAATGGCCTGGTCTACAACCGCGGCCAGCGGGCCGATTTCGACCAGTGGGCGCAGTTGGGCAATGTCGGCTGGAGCTATGCCGAGGTGCTGCCTTACTTTAAACGGATGGAACGCCGGATCGGCGGCGATGACCAGTACCGCGGGCGTAGCGGCGAGCTGCCGATCAGCGATATCGACTGGATGCATCCGCTGTGCGACGCCTTCATTGCCGGCGCGGTCGGCATCGGCATGCCGCGCAATCCGGATTACAACGGCGTCGACCAGGCCGGCGTCGGCTTTTACCAGCGCACCATCCATCGCGGCTGGCGCATGAGTACTTCGCGCGCTTTTCTGTGGCCGGCCAGGTCGCGCAAGAACCTCGCCATCAAGACCAATGCGCAAGCCATCGAGATCCTGCTGCAGGACAAGCGCGCCACCGGCGTGCGCTACATGAAAAACCGCCAACTCGCCACTGCCAGGGACGTGCTCGCCAGGCGTGAAGTCATCATCTGCTGCGGCGCGATCAATACGCCCAAGCTGTTGCAGCTTTCAGGCATCGGCCCGGCTGCGCTGCTGCGCGACATCGGCGTGCCGGTGCGTCACGATTGCCCGGGCGTCGGCGCCAATCTGAGCGACCATTTTTCGGTGCGCGTGGTAGCCCGCGTCAAGAACATCCACACCATGAATCAGCTGGCCAGCGGCATCGGCCTGGGCGGGCAAATTGCGCGCTGGATGATGGGTCGTCCCAGCATTCTCGCGCTGAGTCCGTCGCTGGTGCATTTTTTCTGGAAGTCGAAAGATGGCCTGGCTGCGCCCGACCTGCAGGGCGTGTTTGCGCCGGCCAGTTACAAGGAAGGCTATGTCGGCATGCTGGACCGTTATCCGGGCATGACCTGCGGGGTCTGGCAGCACCGGCCGGACAGCCGCGGCTATGTGCATGCCAGTTCAGCCGATGTATTTGCCAATCCGGTGATTCAGGCCAATTACCTGGCAGACCCGCGCGACCAGGAAGTGCTGGTCAACGGCATCCGGCTGGCGCGGCGGCTGCTGCAAACCCCGGAGCTGGCGCAGTATGTCGAGTGCGAGACGCTGCCTGGGCCAGACAAGCTCAGTGATAGCGACTTGCTCGACTTCGCGCGCCGCTATGGCGTGTCTTCGTATCATGTGAACGGCACTGCGCGCATGGGGCCGGCCAGCGACCCGATGGCGGTGGTGGACGATGAGTTGCGCGTGCATGGATTGCAGGGCTTGCGCGTGGCTGATTCTTCCGTGATGCCGACCATCCCGTCGGCCAACATTTGTGCCGCGACAATGATGATTGCGGAAAAAGCTTCGGACATGATCCGCGGCAAGGCAGCGCTGGAGGCAGTGGCCTGCGCGGTTGCTGCCTGAGGCAATAATGCATTGCAAGCTGTAGCCAAATCCGGCGGCCCGGCCCAATGCCGCGCGCGCCGCGCTTGCCCTTGACGGTGTATGGGTTGATGGCGGCAGGCATCGGCGCGATGTTTGTATAAAGAAAATTCTGTTGGATTTCCATTTTACAAATCTTTTGTATCGTCACTCTGAAAGTCTGTAGCAACACAATATTGTTTGCAATAGCAGAACAGTAGTTAGATGCAGCTTGCATAGATTGACGCTTCACAAAATGGCTAGCCAGCCGACGCTGCACACTGTAGCGACATGCAGGCAAGCGCTATCGGCCTGCTGTGTTCCGAGCGCCATTGCGCAATGCATTGAATCGCTACCAGAGCCACGCGGACTTTAATCTATGCGCCATTTGACCAAAGCCGGTGCCGCCTGTTTATCAGCGGCATTGCTTTGGCTTATCGCCGGATGCGCAGCAAATCCTCCGTGTGCGGATTGTGACTACGGCGTAGGCGCCAGCGCAGAAAACAGGCCGGCGCGCATCCAGACCCGATATCAGGCAGTGCACCAGGCCGATTGTGCGAAACCCGTGCCAGTCCACGCGATTGACGCCGGCACGCATGTCCGGCATGGGTTTATGCATGCTGCCGCGTCGACCGCCAGGCTGCATCTGCTCAAGGGAAACACGCAGGCGCGTCGCGTCGTGATTCTGGTCGGCGGCATACATGACAACTATCACTACTTTGATAACTGGGTGCCGTTGCTGGCATCGATGGAGACGCTGGTGATCGGCTGGGATCATGATTACCGCTCGATGACGCTGGCGGGCTCGGCCAACTTGCTGGCGCAAGACCTGGCGCGATTGCATCAGGCTGGGATTGTTGATGTCACGCTGGTCGCGCACAGCATTGGCGGGCTGGTCACCAAAGGAGCGATCGATGGCTTGACGCGCAATCGCCAGGCGCACGCTTTCCAGCGGCTTGACCTGCATGCGTTTGGCACGCCGTGGGGTGGCTTTGCGATAGTCGGCATGGTGTTGAAAGTGCCAGGATCTGCGACGATGAGCGTGGCGCTCGGCTATCCGATGGCAACCGAACTTAAGCCGGGCAGCAATTATCTGAATAGCTTGAGCAAGCCGATGCCGGCCAATGGCAGACTGCATCTGTATGCAGGCAACGCTGACCATGTCGCGCTGCCGGTGCGCTCGGTTACCCGACGCCGCTATGCGTTGATCGAGGCTAACGCAGCGTCTGTGACGACCATCGACGGCTTTCTGCACAATGACTATAGCAAGAGTACGACGCTGGCCGGCATGGTCAGACAGCTGGGTGCGCGCACCGGCTGCCTGGAAGCGGCTTGCGCGCAGATGCCGGTGATGGACGCCGGCCTGCTGTGCGGCAGCAAACTGCCGGTGGTGGCCCAGCGTGGCGCGGGCGATTGAATCACCGGCCCGGCCGGTGATGCGGCTAGGCTACCCTGTCAATGCAGATTTTTCGATTGCAAAAGTTCCAGCAAATCGCGCTGTCCGTAATTGCTCTCACCCTTGCCCAGTGTGCGGACAAAATTGATCAGGGCTTCATCCTTGATGAAGCTGGCCGATGATGCCGCCTCGAGCAGCCGGGCCGGGTCTTGCGGCCGGGCGACCGCGAACCCCTGCACATAATCGACGCCGATTTCAGCCAGCGTTTGCACCGTGGCATTGTCTTCGGCCCACTCGGCAATCGTCTTCATGCCGAGGTTCATGGCCAGATTGACGATCGCCTCGACAATCGCGACATTGGTCGGATGCTCGTTCATGTTGACCACGAAGCTGCCGTCGATTTTCAACACGTCGGCCGGCAATTCCTTCAGATATGAAAACGATGTGTAGCCGGCGCCAAAATCATCCAGCGCCACCTTGACGCCATAGCTGCGCACCTTGTCGATGAAGCGCCGGGTATTGTTCAAGTCATGCAGCGCCACGCTTTCGGTGATTTCGACGCACAGGCGATTGGCTGCCCGCGGATTTTCCGCCAGCATCTTATACGCATCCTGCACGAAGCGCTCATCATTGAGCGAAGCGCCGCTCAGGTTCATGCAGACGAACCGGGTGCGCGGCAGCTGCTCGTAATGCAGGTCGATCCATGCCAGCGTGGTCGACAGCACCCAGCGGTCGACCACGCCGGTGCGGCCACTGTTTTCAGCGGCGCCGATGATGCGTCCGGCCTGAATCACGCTGCCGTCGGTGTCGCGCATGCGCAGCAGTACTTCGAAGTTGAGCGATTCATGCGGGTTTTTCAGCGACATGATCGGCTGCATTTCCAGAAACAGGCCGTCAAGCATGCTGGTGCTCGACAATCGCTCGACCAGCTGCAATTCGGCTTCCCGGTCATGCAAGGCCTTGGCATTCTTTTCATATACCACCAAGCCTTTGCTGAGCCCGCTCTTGGCTTCGCGGCAGGCGCGGTCGGCATTGGACAAGGCATCCTTGATTTGCGTATCCGGGCTGATATCGATCAGGCCGATCGATATGCCAACCTGGAACGCCTTGTCGCCGATCCGGTACGGTTCGGTACAGACGCTTTCGATGATGCCGCGGCAAATCCATGCGGCCGGCTGCATCGTGGTGTCCGGCATCACGATCACAAATTCGTCGCCGCCGACCCGGCCGATGTAGTGGGTGCCGGTCAGCATGTCGGTAATCCGCTCGCATACCTGCCGCAATACCTGGTCGCCGGTGGCGTGGCCATACAGGTCGTTGATCAGCTTGAAGCGGTCGAGGTCGAGGTAGGCCAGCGCCAGCGGCTTGCCGCGCATCAGTTGCACCATGGCGTTGCCATACATTTGTTCAATACCACGGCGGTTGAACACGCGCGTCAGCGGATCGTTCAGCGCCATGAAGCGCAGGTGTTCATCCGCCTTGGACTTTTCCGTGACATCCTGCAGCCAGCCCTCGATCTTGCCGCGCGACAGCGTTGCCTTGACCAGATAGCGCTGCTGTTCACCGACACCATTACGTTCCTTGCTTCTGATTTCCAGCTCGGCTTCGACGTGGGTATGCACCAGGTCAAGCAGCTGGCTCCATGCGCCCTGATTGAAATGCTGTCCCCACAAGCGATGCTCGGTTGCCATGACGTTTTTGCCCAGCATTGCGTTCACGGCCGGATTGGCGCTCAAGAAGCAGCCATGCAAATCCAGCGTAAACAAGCCGATCGGCATTGCTTCGTAATTGTGGCGCAGTTCGGCCTGCGCTTCCAGCCGCTCCTGGTGTTCGGTGCGCATTTGCGCGGCGATCGCCAGCGATGCCAGCAGACTGGAAAATAGCGCGGCAGTCACGCTGTTGACGGTGCCGATCAAACCTTGCAGACCCAGCGCTGCCGCTGCCACTTCATACAGGCTGGCAGATAGCGTGATGGCGATCGACGCGCTATACCATACCGCCACCTGCGAGCAGGTGATCAGCAGGATGCGCACCAGCAGGAATACCAGAATCGGCACCCCCAGGCCGGTTGCGATCCAGAACACCGGCAAGAATTTCGCATACGGCATGATCAGCACCAGCGGCAGCAGCAACAGGCATGACCACTGCATCGCGCGCATCAGGAAAGCATAGCCGACCCGTTTCAAGTCATCCCGGAACAGCGCCTTGAACAAGGCCACGGTCACCACGTAATACACGGTGAGCGTCAACTGTCTTCCCTGTTGTATCCATTCGGCAGGCACCGTGTGTCCCAGCCATTGGAAATCCCAGCCTGCCGACAATGCGGCTACCCGCAGATTGATGATCAGCCATGCGGCGAACAGCATGTAAGTGCTCTCGCGGTTGATCAATGCGGTCACCAGCATGAACATTGCCAGCACGATCAAGCCGCCATCGAGCAAGCCTGAATTGCGGTGGAATGCGTGCACATTGATGTTGAGTTGTTCTGCTGGCCATTGCACAACTGACAGCCGCGCCGGCCCGACCGCGCTGGTTTGGCACACAATCTGCGATGCCTGCAAGGGGCGATCCAGGCCAAGCGCAAAGCCAGCCTTGGCAAACGTCATGTCATTTTGCACCTGATGGCGATTGGCCTCGCCCAGCATTTGGCCGGTGGCGGCATTCCAGCAACTGATTTGCACCGCATGCCGGGAAGGAAATTCAAATGCGGCCGGCGCATGATTGACTGTGTCAGCCAATTCAAAAGCAAACCAGAAAGGGGTTTCCGCTAGTTTGGTGTCATGCTTGGCGACACTCGGCTGATCCGCCAAGAGGGTCCAGGCTTGCTGTGGCGTCAATGCGCCTGCGGGGGCTGGCATCACACGGAATTGGAGCGGCGTTGCGCCGGCATCCGGATAATAGGATTCCCAGCCAAGAAATGCGGCGACCGATACCAACGCGATCAAGGCTGGCAGCGCATACGCTGAAAATCCATATAGCAAGCGGTCCAGCTTATGCTGAACCGCTTGCAGCCAACCCGGACCAGGCCGGAAAGCGCTTGTCATTCATATTCCCCTTGTCGGGGAGCACTAGATACCACTTGTAACCGACCGCTTATCCCCGTATTTTCCAATCTTAGCTGATCTTCCTTTGTTGTTGCGGAAAAGTAAGCTTGTAGCGAGGCAATATTAGTGGTCTTGGTGCAACAATAATGGCGCAATGGTATCGGTCTTGGCGCGAGTTATTGAATCGATAATTCGGTTTTGGCGGAAATATCGATGTCAGGATGAACGGTGTGGAAAATAAATTGGGTCAATGGATGCTTGGCTTTGTTCCAGCGTTCTTCTGCGGTGCCGACTTCAAATGCCAAGATACGATGCGGCATATTGTTGACATGCTGCATCGGAATATAACCGATGCCTGGATACACATCCTGAAACAACAGCCGATCGTATTGGCGGTCAATCGGCGTTCTGGCAGTAATCACCATCCAATCGATGCCGTTTTGCACACAGTACTGGTAATACGCCTTGAACAGCACGGTTTTGACGTTACGGCCGATTTTCTGTTCGGTGACTCCCAATCGGGTGGCTTCTGCCAGCGGCTTGTTTTGCAGCCAGTCCGGCAAGTCGATGGATTGCTCCACACTGAGCGGATGAAACTTGTTGGTCTGGATGCGCATGGTGCCGACCGGCGAACCATCGAACTTGGATTCTGCCAGCAAGACTATGGTGCCATTCTCGGTGTCGGTCGGCTCGGCCAGTCTGAGCGTCTCGGCAAAGCTCGGCACATGGCGCGCATAGGCAGCGTGCCGGATGGTGAGCGCCTTGCGCAAATCCGCCTCGTTGTACACCAGCCTGACCGTAAACGGTAGCCTTTCTTCAGCCGTCGCCAGCAGCGGTGGCCGGTGCGGTTGCAGCGCACTGTATTCGATTTGACGTGTTGAAACGAGAGGCGTGGCGGACTGGTGTTCCATGATGCAGCTCCTGAAGTAGGCAGGGATTGATGATGGCCATGCTACCTGCAGGTTGCGCAATTAATAACTTGGAAAAGAACCGGTAAACCCTGTCAATTGTCGGTTTGTCACATCCCGGTCACGATCACTGCCGCCAGCCAGTGCCAGCCTCTTGCGGGCGCGGCATTTGCCGATTGCGCCGCAAGCAGCGAAGTCAATGCCGGTGCCGCTGAATGAGAACGAGGCGCCTGCGCGCCTCGTTTTCCTGACCGCCGCCATCGGCATGCGGGTGAAGTTGTCGCCTTATTTTTTGCCTGACAAGGCACGCAGGCGCAGCTTGCCGACCACGCCCATCGGCAGGAAATACACCGACAGCACATACAGCACGCCCAGCCACAGCAGCCAGCGGTCCGGCGACAGCAGCGCCGACAGCAGCGGCACGCTTTCCGTGGCACTTGATGCGATGCGGAACAGTTCCTGCAGATAGCTTTCCGCCAGCAGGAAGATGGTGGTGCCAGCCACCGCGCCATACATCGTGCCCATGCCACCGATGACCACGACCAGCAGGATTTCAACCATGATCACGAACGACAGCGACGTGTCCGGGCTGTTATAGCGCAGCCACAGCGCCAGCAGGCACCCGGCCAGCGTGGCAAACAGCGCGCCGAGAATGTTCGACCAGATCCTAAACACCACCACCCGGTAACCGATCGCTTCAGCCCGGAAATCGTTTTCGCGGATCGCCTGCAGCACCCGGCCA
>JAKFFK010000020.1:0-19308 GCA_036675285.1 Paucimonas sp.
TGCTGACCGATCCGAATGATGCGGCGATTGCGCACACCATCGTTGCGCTGGGACAGACGCTGGGCCTGGAAGTGATCGCGGAAGGCGTCGAGACACAAGGCCAGTATGATTTCCTGGCCCAGCTCGGATGTCATGCCTACCAGGGCTATTTCGTCGGCTATCCGCAACCGGCCGAACAGTTTTAATGCTGCGGCTGTGCTGGCCAGTATTTCCCAGCATTCCCTTACGGCGCCTGGCCTGTGCATCCGGACCAGCGCCGCGATGGTGAGGATGCCCCTGCCGGCTTTTCGATACAGTTTTTTATTTTTAACGCTGAATTTGGCTGAAGTTTGTGCTGGCGCAAGGGCGGCATAATGTTGTCATAAAATAATCATGCCTCTTGATGACTGGATGACAATTATGCCTGGCTCCACCCCGATTCCAACGGCCGCACGCGACTGTGCATTGACGACGCATAGGGCGGCGGCTTATCTGCATGGCTTGCCGGCGCTGCCGGCCGACAGCGATGTCTCGAAAACGCTGACTGACGGTTTGACGCTGGTGGCGGATCTTTTATGCGGCGATGAAACCAATGCGGCGTCACAGGACATCAACCGGAAACTGGCGGGTTTGATACTTGAAAAGATGCAGCGCATTACCCACGGCACATTACCGTGCGCGCCGCATCAGGCTTATCCATGCTTTAGCTGTTGAACATCGATGCGCGCAAGCTGCTGTGCGCCAATGTCCGGCCGGGAACCGGCTCATATTGTCAGCGCGTCGACCAGCGCATGGCCTTTTACAAAGCCGGCTACGAGCGCGGCTTGCCTGGTGGGATAGTCGGCATCATCCCCGGATTTGCCGACGATTTCACTTTCGCTGGTCGGGTCCTCGCCCGGCCATGCAACGCGCACGGCGTAATCCCACAGCGTGCCCGAAGCGGCATGGGGAAGCGCGGTCACATGGATTTCCATGCCTTTGTATGACTCGGTATGCCATTCCTGCTCATGTGCCATGTTTGCTTCCGGTTGCGTGAATGTAAGCATCAATTGCCGTTGCAAGAAATTACTGCTGCAAGACCCGGCTTTGCGTGAACACGCCTCAGGTCGCAGGCCGTGCACCCCCGCTGGCCCAGGCTTGCAACCATAGCGGCGCACTCACGGTGGCGTATCAAATACTTCTTTGCCAAATCTGGCGGTCACATACACGCGCATTGCCGCTTCCAGCGGTGTTTTGCCATCGCAAACTGCCTGTGTCTCGACAGTGCTCCCATAGCTCGCTTCCCAGCGATCGCCGATGCGCGGCGCAATCAGCGAAATTGATTCCCGCGCGATGATCGGTCCAGCTTGCGACCAGTCCAGGTGCGGCACCCAATGCAAGTCTTCGGAATTGCCGATGACGCGCCAGTATTGCTCTACTGTACTGTATTTGACTTCAAGCCCTTCTGCCCTGGCGACCCATTGATCTAGGGATGCTCCTTCCAGCTCGGAAACTTTCATGGCGATTCTCCTTCCAGTTCCGAAGCCATGTTGCCCATGGCGGGCTGGCTATTTGCCAGCGACACTTCAGCATACCCGATTATCCCGCAGCGGGATGTCGGATATATCAAGCACCGTACTTCAGGGAAAATCGCCAGCGGCCAAGCGGCTTGGCCCGCCTTGCCGGCATGGCCTTTGCCCTTAATTGCGAGAATTGCGAGGATATTTCGTCAGGAATGCTGATGGCACTGTGCCGCACATCACATGCTTGGCGTCAGATGCTGCTGACAATTTCAGCTGTGATGTATTTTCAGGAAGAAGCAGCATGGGGAATTCACTGCATAACAAAAGCTATCTCGGCCGGCGCGCTGCACTGCTGAACCTGAAGCGCATGCAGAATGCCGCTTGCAGCAGTGCGATGGCCGGCGTCGAATTAATACTGATGATGGTGCGGGCGCTCGCTTGAAATGGATGATTGGTTGCACGTTTGCCGAAGGCATACCGGGCCTAGCGCGCTTACCTGCTGCCGGACATGGCCAGCAAGGCAGTGATGCTGCTCAGCGGGCTTTCGACAGCACGATCAGCCATCTGCGCAACAGCAAAATTTCCAGGTGGCCGGACGCGACACCGGGATTGCACTCGATCAGCGGATGCACGCGGTAATAGCGGGTACGGCAATCACGGCCGACAAATATTTCGCGCCGGCCGAAGCGCAACTGGAACGAAGTGGCGATATAGCCAAAATCAGATCCGGTGCCCAGCGACATTGTCAGGTTTGCCATGATGATAGTCCTTCTTATTAGTTAACAACATTGGATGAAACAGTACTTTATCACAACTACTGTATAAATCAACAGTGTTTTTGAAAGTGCTATTTCCCTGTCGTTTGCTGATAAGCGGCCATCCAGTTTGACTGGCGGGCTCGGATCATCGGCCATTCGCACCGGCCACGTCTCCAGTCCCAGAAGAATCCTGCCCGGCGCCATCCCAGGCAGGTATCTACAGGCCTTTCACCGAGACTTGCCTGACTTGTTGCGCTTCGGCTGCTGCGGCTGCTGGCAGGGATCGCGCAATTTCACGCCATCGCGACTGATTTCGACCAGGTCTTTTTTGCCAGTCGACTTGGTCTTGTCGCCAGTTTCCTGTTTTTTCGCAGCCGTGACATCGTCGCAACTGATGTCAATCGCGGGCGGAGCAGAAGCGCCGGATTGGCCGCCCGCCTCATCGGCGTCAGTTGATGAGGCAGTGCCATCCGATGCGCCGCCACTGTCGGTGGCGCTACCACCATCGCCGCTGCCATCGTCATCGGCATCGGCGCCTGCACCCGCCGCATCACCGGTAGCCGTACCGGCACCACTGCCGTCGCCATCACCATCGCCGCCACTGCCGGTTGCGGCGCCGGCATCACCACCATCATCGTTACCATTGCCACCAGTATCCGCGCCGTCATCATCACTGGTACCGGTGCCGTCGTCATTGCCGTCATTGCTGCCGTCACCGTCGCCATCACCGCCGCCTCCGGTGCCGCCACCAGCATCGCCGCCGCCATCGCCATCGTCACCGGTACCAGCGCCATTGCCGTCATTGCTAGCGTCACCGTCGCCATCACCGCCACCATCGGTGCCGCCGCCAGCATCACCGCCGCCATCGCCGCCATCACCGGTGCCGCTGCCCGAACCATCGCCGTCATTGCTGCCGTCACCGTCGCCATCACCGCCGCCTCCGGTGCCGCCGCCAGCATCACCGCCGCCATCGCCACCATCACCGGTGCCGGTACCAGAGCCATCGCCGTCATTGCTGCCGTCACCATCGCCATCACCGCCACCACCGGTGCCGCCACCATCATCGCCGCCGCCATCGCCACCATCACCGGTGCCGGTACCAGAGCCATTGCCGTCATTGCTGCCGTCGCCATCGCCATCACCGCCGCCTCCGGTGCCGCCGCCATCATCGCCGCCGCCATCGCCACCATCACCGGTGCCGGTACCAGAGCCATTGCCGTCATTGCTGCCCTCGCCATCGCCATCACCGCCGCCTCCGGTGCCGCCGCCATCATCGCCGCCGCCGTCACCACCATCACCGGTGCCTGCCCCGCCATCGCCACCGTCGGCGCTGCCGTCGCCATCACCATTGCCGTCGCCGCCCGGGGCGCCGCCGTCATTTGGCGGGGTCGTATCCGGCGGATATGGATCGGTGTTGGGCGGCGCTGGCGGACAACCGGCGCAACCGCCCTGGTCCGGATTGCCTGTGTTGCCGGTATCGCCTGAATCGGTATTGCCGCCACCGCCGCCGCCATCGGTCGGCACCGGATCGGGATACGGGCTGGGGTTGGTTCCCTGGCAGGTCGTCAAGTCCTGGCAACCCTGCCACAAGCCGCCACTTTTCCCGCCATCGTCTTTCTTGGTGTATGCCGGGGTCGGGCCATAGGTATACAGCTTGTGCCCGGTGGACAGCACCAGCTTCCGGTTTCCCAGCCCGATGCCGAGGCCGTCGTTCCAGGGAATATGAATATCGCCGTACCCCGGCCCGCCGTTCGGAAATGGATAATCGGTGCTGCCGCTGATGATGATGGTGCTGCCATCGGGCAGTTTTTGTATCGTCTTCGACGTGATCTGCGGCTCGTACGACACTTGGGAAAGGCCGATCCAGACTGTATGGTCGTTCAGCGTGCGTAGCGTGATTTCCGGCTTGTTCGGATTGATGTACTGGTCAGCGCTGCCCGGCAGGTTCAGGTTATTGCTGAAAAAATGCATCTGCGGGCCGAAAGTATTGAACGAATTGATCGTCAGGTTCGGCGCCGCCAATCTCAGGTTGTACAGGGGTCCGACGTTGTACGCAACGATGTTGCCCGAGGTTTGTGCCGACAGGCTGCGGTAGCCGAGATTGAACGGGCCATCGGCACCGATATGGATATCGCCAGTATGTGTATTTTTCGCGCTCAGATGCACATTGGCGTCATTCATGATGACATTTTGCGGCGTGCCAAAAAAGAAGGTCGCGGTCGGATTGAGGAATTTAAGCAGCGTAGCACCGTCGTAATGGGTGGCGCCTGTGAAGCTGGCTTCGCTACTGTTATGGATGCCGATTTTGTTGGCCGGATTAAACGGCTGCAGCATGATGCGCGCACCATCCTTGGTGGTGGCGTCGAGCAGGATGTTGAGTGAATTGGCGCGCAACAGCAGGTTGTCGCCCTGGCTGATCAGCTTGATGATGTTCAGCCCGCCGCCTGTGCTCAGGTAAAAATCGCCGACCGGCTTGCTGGCGCTGTCGACGGTGACGGTGCCGCTGGCGTTGGTCGCAGTGGTATTGGTGACCGGCGCGCCGATGCCGATGGCCGTCAAGTCGCCGGTCTGGGCGCTGTTATCGATCCACATGGTCTTGCCGCCGGCGGCGGCAAGCGTGGCCGCCTTGGTTTCGAGCATGAACGTACCCTGCAGATCGTCCCCGAACACGCCCAGCGTGTTGGCGTCGATCCGCTTGCCGGCTGCCGTGCGCGCAGTGAATTCGCCGCCGATGCCGATCGATACCGAACCGGTGCCGGTGGTGGTCGCGGCATTGATATGCTGGTTGATATTCAAGTCGCCGCCAATCGATAGCGAGACATTGTTGTCGTTGTAGATATCCGGCGTCGGCGTGCCATTGGCATCGACGCCGGCCGGCTTGACCACGGTGTTGGACGTGGTGGCAATGCCGCTGATGCCGCCGACTGTGCCCACCGTCAGCGGGCCGCCGGTGTAACTGAGCGAGCCATTGACACTGGCGGCCATGGTGCCGACCAGGTTGTTGGCATTGTTCAGGATGAAGGGTGTGACTACACTCGGGCTGCTGCTACGCAACAGCAAGTTGCCAGCGGCCAGGGAACCGGCCGGTAGTGGCGCCTTGGTCGCGGGGTCGAGGTCGTGGCGCTGGTACACGCCACCCGACCCGGCAGTGAGCTGGATGGTGCCGGTGCCGGCATTGATGCTTTGATTCAGCGTCAGGCTGGCTGGATTGGTGCCGTCCGGCAGTTTGGTGGTATCGAAACCGGCGGCATTGCCGGTGGTCAGCGTGACATTGTGATTATTGGTGCTGATGCCCGAACCGTTGATAGTCATCGCACCGCCAGTCGTGACGATCAAGTCGCCATTGATCGTGGCGCTAAGATTGCGGATATTGTTACCTGCCATCGAAAAACTGCCCGGTCCGCCTTGCAGCGACAGGCTGTTCAGCTGCGCGGTGCCGGCAGTTTGATTGACGCCGCCCGAACCGCGATAAGACATGCTGCCGGAAGTGACGCCTTGCGCCAGTGTCAGCACCGCGTTGTTGCGGTCGAAATAGAATTGGGTGCTGCCATTCGGGTTGGTGATGCCGCTGGTGCCGTTGACCGTGCCGATCGATGCATTGCGGTTGCTGCTGTAACGCAGTGTGCTGGGCGAACTGAAATTGGCCGCCAGCGTGTTGACCTCGTTCCAGGCGCCGACAAAGTTGTTGGGAGTGACGCCGACCAAGTCGAAAAAGCCGGAGCCGGTCAATAACAAGCCATTTGCGGCAATCGTCGCGCCCGGTTTCTGCACCACGCCGTTGCCCGCATCGAGCCAGAGCGTGCCGCTGGGAGCGCCGATTTGCGAATTGAGCAGGATCCGGTTGTTGGCCTGCAGTCGCAAGGTGGATCCGCTATTCCACTGCAGTCCGCCGCCGGCGCCGTCATCGAGCGTGATGGTGCCGCCCAAAGGCGCGGTGCCGCTGGCGGTGCTGGTGGAAACGGTAACATTGCCGCCGGCCAGCGCGGTTTCCAGCGCGCCGACCGTCATGCGCGAGGTGCCGCCATTGTTGGTCGCATCGGCAAACGGCGAAGCGCCGCTCATGTCGGCGGTGGCGGCATCGACCGTGCCGAGGATCTCGATGTCGGCAGGGTCGAGCAGCAGATTGCCGGCACGGCCCTTGGCCGCCAGGGTATTGGCCGTGCCGTTGAAATCCAGCAGCGCCTTGCCCGACACTTCAACCTTGCCGCCATCGCCGCCCAAGGCGCCGCCCTGCGCGGAAATGCTGCCGTAATAGCGGGTGTTGTCATCCGACCAAACCACCACTTCGCCGCCGTTACCAACGCCCAGCGCATCGGCGCTGATGGTCACGTCGCGGGCGACATAGGCGCTGCGGGCATTCGGCAGCGGACCTTGGCCCTGGTAACTGCCGCCCACATGCACGCTGCCGCCGCCGGCATCGCCGGATGCCTCCAGCCTGGCGCTGCCGGTCAGCGCCACCTTATCGCCCAGCACCGCGATGCTGCCGCCGGTTTGCCCTTGCGCCTTGCCGCTGGCGTCGAGCGTGCCGCTGACTTGCGTGTTGCCGCCATCGGCGGACAGGTAAATTTCGCCATTGCGCTCTACCGTGCTGTTTGCACGGACCAGGCCGCTGTTGTTGACGCTGGCGGTGGCCAAATCGCGTGCCACCGACGCGGTCATGATGGCGCGGCCGCCGTCAGCCAGCAGCTGGCCGCTGTTGTCGACGCCGGACAAGTCGGCCACGGTTTTTTCATTCACCGTGAAATTGATCAGGTCATCACCGACGATATCCAGCGTCATCTGGTTGCCGGAGGCAAGCGCTGCCGTGCCCAGCCTGGCCTGGATCACGCCGCGATTGGCGGCATAGTCACCGGCCAGCACCACGTAGCCGCCTTCGCGCGCCTTGAGTAGGCCGGCATTGATGACCTCGCGCCGTGCCGCGGAAAAACTGTCGCGCCTGAAAACGAAATTGCCCGCCATGAAGTCGTGATTGCGAATCGCCAGCGTGGTCGCGATCAGGCTGCCGACATCCACCGTGGCGCCGGCGCCGAAATAAATGCCGAACGGATTGACCAGGAACACCTGGCCGTTGGCCGACAGGTTGCCAAGTATGCTGGACGGGTTGCCGCCAACCACCCGGTTTAGCATGATCGAGGAAGCATTCGGCTGGTTGATGCGCACGCTGTTGCCGGCGCCAATCGAAAAATTCTGCCAGTCGATAATGGCTCTGGGGCTGACTTGGTTGATGACCTGGTTTGCGCCCACCTGGTTGACCGATGCCACGCCGCCGACCACGGTGCCGCCGCTCGGCAGCTGGGCCTGGCCGGCAACCGGATACAGCAGCGCCAACAACAACGCGAGCGATGGATAATAAAGTTTAGAAGCTGGCACTGATATTCACCCAGATCCTGTGTTTTTTGCCATCGGCAGCCGCATAGCCGTTACCGATCGCCTTGGCCGCATCGACCGATGCCGTCATGCCCTTGTATGGATAGAACGTGGCGCCCACTCCGGCGCTGCGCAGCCGTTCCCGACTGTCGCGAAAGCCCGGCATCTTGTAGATGACTTCGCCGGCGTCGGCAGTCACGCGGAAGGTGCCCATGCGGCCAGCCAGCACAAACGGCCGGCGCAACTCCACGCTCGCCAGATAACCGCTGTCGCCGCGCACTTCCGACGGCCGGAATGCGCGCACGCTGGCCGGGCCGCCCAGCGAAAATTTTTCAGTATCCGGCAGCATGTCGCGGCTGCGCACCAGATTGCCGCGCATGAAGATATCCCACTGCCGCATGAACGGCGACGTGTGGTTGACATCCAGTTCCATGCGCGCATACACGGCATCCTGCTGGGTCGGACTTTTGACGCTTTTGAAATTGGTGACCAGGCCGAAACTGGCGTTGGTGACCGCGGTATCCGCGTGGATCTGATTGATCAGGTAAGTCAGGTTCAACACGCTGATCTTGTGGTCGGACAGCGTGGCGCCAAGCGCACTTTGCACCAGGTGGCTACGCCTGACGCCGGCATTGAACCAGTGATTGGCTGCACGGCTGCGGACGAATGGATGGCTGACGCCGAGTTCGGTGGTCCTGATTTCGCCGCCGATGCCCAGCACTGCCAGTGCGCCGCTAACGTCATAGGCCGCCTTGGAGCTGCCGAGCGTGAGGCGGGTGCCGACGGTATTCAAGGGCAGCGAGTAGCCGGCCTTCCAGTAACGCACCAGTTCATGCTGGGTGCTCGACCCGGTCAGCGCCAACTGGTCGCCCCAGCCGAATGGGGAATTCAGGTTCAGCGCCAGTTCCAGCTTGTCCTGGCCGGTTTCACGGCGACCGTAATTGTTGACACTGACGCTGCCGCTGACAAGTTTTTCCGTCAGCCTGATTTCCGCATCGGTGGCGCCGAATTCGGCGCCCGGCGCCAGCACCGCTTTCGCGGACAGGCCCGGAATATCGTTCAACAGCAGCAAGTTGTTTTCCAGCCGGTCGGTGGTCACCAGCATGCCCGGTTTCAACAGGCTGGTCCGGTCCGCCAGAAAGCCGGAAGAAAAGCGCCGGTTGCCGCTGAATGTCACCTTGCCGATGCGGCCTTCGACGATGTGGATATTGACCACGCCGTCGACCACCTTTTGCGCCGGGATCACGGCCCGTGCCAGCGTATAGCCGCGCGCATGATAGAACGCGGTAATCGTGTCGGCCGCCCGATTCAGGTCGTGCAGGTTCAACTCCATGTCGACAAAGCGTTCCAGCTGTGTCTTCAGCAAACGCGTGCGAAATACCGTATTGCCGGACATGTCGAATGCATTGACCCGAAAACGCCTGGCTCTGGGGTCGTGCCGGGATGGCGCCAGCTGCACCGGCAGCACCACCTGCGGCGGCGTGCTGAACACTTGCGGCTTGTCGGCAATCGACTCCTGCACGCTGCCGGGCGTGACCGGCGCTTCGGCGGCAAACGTCCATGCCTGAATCAGCAACAGGCTGAGCGGCACGGCCGCTGCGCAACGCAGCATCAGGAGATCGGTACGGTGGTTGGTCACAGTGGGATCAGCTTCCGTCAGGCCTTGGCAAGCGCGGTACGGAAACGCCGGTTCGCTTCCTGCAAGTCGCGCGCCATCTGCACCGCAACCATGTATTGCAAATGGTGGCCGATCGGGGAAGCATCGTGGAACAGCTGCTGGAAGTCGTCGCGCGTCAGCGCCGCCGTCATGACCGGGCCTCTTGCAGTACAGGTTGCCGACGCCGGCAGCTCGTCGATCAGCGACAGCATGCCAAACATTTCGCCGTCGCACAGCTCACGCACTTCTTCTTCCTCTGCATCCGCGCCTTCGTGTCGGGAAATGCGGACCGAACCCTGCAGCAGCAGGTACAACGCATCGCCCTGCATGCCCTGGCGGATGAAGACATGGCCGCCGTCCTGCTGCGCGACCTTCAGGCGAGCCGCGAGGATGTCGAGATGCTGCGCCTGGAACTCTTCGAAGGCGGGCAGATTTTTAAGGAAAAATTTCAGATCCATGGCGTCGGCTTTTTCGGTTGGTCTTATCCGTTTGTGCGCGGTGTGCGCAAGTGCTTTGCCATCAGGCCGATGAAGTGTTCCAGCAGTACCTTGGCGACGACTTCATTCTCGACGATCAGTTTTTCGAATGTCAGATGGTGGATCTTCACCAGCTTGCAGGCGGTGTCGGTGATGATGGTGGCGCTGGCAAGCAACTCGCCGCTCAGCACCGAAATTTCACCCATCCATTGCCCGGGATTGATGGTGTTGAGCCGCAGCGATTTTCCATCGTTTTCCACATACACGCCCAGGCTGCCGTCGAGCACAAAATACAGGAAATCCACCGGCATGCGGTCACGGATCAGCGTGCGCCCGGCAGCGGCTTCCTGTGCCGATGCGCCATCGAGCAGCATGGCCAGGTGGATTGGCCCGAGCTGTTCGGCGATGCTTGGAAACACGGCCGCGAATTCGGCGGTGAGAGTTGGCGTATCTATCGGTTTCATGGCGTGTAAGGTTTCAATGGGGTAAGCGGCTGCGATACCGGCGCGGGGACTGCTTGCTGCGGGTTGTGCAAGCCGCCGATGGCAAGAAAGGCGCCGATCAGCAACACGGGCAGCAGCACTGCGACTAGCTTGATGCCGGCCGAGGGCGCCTGCGGCACCGGGCCGTAACTATTGTCGCTGCGCGTGCCCGGGATGAACCAGAACAGCAGGTTGACAACCGGCACCAGCAACAGCAGCGCCACCCAGCCGCCGGCATTGAAATCATGCGCGCGGCGCACCGTCAGCACCGTAAACAATACCGGCAGCAGGCAGTAATACAGCAGCACGCTGATCACGATATACAGCATGCGACCAAACCCGCCCGCCATCATCAGTCCGAGGCCCGCAAGCAGCATGAACAGGAAAGCCAGCACGATTGCGCCAAGCGAATAGGCGATGTAGTGTGCCCGGCCCAGCCGACCACGCAAGGAAAAAAACCGCATGCGTGATGCCGGCTGAGGCGAGTTCAGTTCGATTGCGTTCATGGTCCCACCCATTTGCCGGGATTGCGGAATGGCGTTTGCATGCGCACCACGGCTTCGGCGGTGACCGGGATCCGGTATTCGTCGGCGATGCCGGCACATCGATTGCTGGTGGCACCACCGCCTTCAGACGCCAGCATGTCGGCCGCGCTTGTGCCCACCAGCGGCACCGGCGGCGGATCGATGACCAGATGATAGATTAACTTGTTGATAATCGGTACCGCCATCTTGTAGCAATAGGTCACCCGCACCTTGAGCAGGTTGGCGTCCTGGATATTCATGCCGCTGCCGCCGGCGATGTCGGTTGGCCGGTACATCAGGTTATCGTTCGGAATCTCATTGCCCGATTCCGATTTGCTTTCATAGGCGCTCAGCGCAGCAGAAGTCGGGTTGACGATCGTAATCATAGTCAGTTTCGAATCGGTGACCTGTTGGTTGGCCAGCTTCCAGGCATTTTTCAGCAGCGCCAGATTGCGATCGCCGCCGGTGCTGCTGCTGTGGGTAAACAGCGGCATCATGCCCGAGGTCAGCCCGTCGACGATGGCCGACATGGCGCCGTGGTTCAATGCGCCATGGCGGGTGGCGGAAAAGGTGGCGTAATTCAGGGTGGCCTTGGTCTGGTAAATGAAGCCGAACTGGATCGCGCCCATGATCAGCAGGATCAGGATCGGGAATACATAAATGTATTCGACCATCGCCTGGCCGCCCTGATGCCGCTTGCCGCAGTTGAGATCATGCTGTCTCATTTTTTACTATCGGCGGGCGCCGGCGGTTTGGCGGCGCGGCTTAAACCGTCCAGCGGGATTTTTTCCATGGCCTGGAGCAAACCTTCGAGCCGCGCATGCAGCGGATCATCCGCCGGCGTCAGATTGTGCGCCTGGATAAAGGCTGCCCACGCTGCGCGCAAACGCACCACGCCGAGGTTGTGCCAAGCCTTGGCATCGCCCCGATTGAGCATCAGAGCTTTCTGGTAAGCCTCGGTGGCTTGTTCCGGCCGGTTGGTGCGGGCATACAGGTTGCCGAGGTAAAACCAGGTCTCGGCATCGTTCGGCGCCGCACGCGACAAGCCGAGCAGCAATTTCTCGGCACGCTGATCTTCGTCACCGGCATACGCTTCCTGCGCTTCGCGGCGCATGTCGTACAGGTTGCCCGGCTCGGCCGGCAGCAGCGCGCAGCCGCTTGCCAGCAAGGCCGACAACAGGATCAGCAATTTGCAAAGGCCGCGCATCATCGGCCGGTCTCACGCCAGGCAAGTTGGTCGCCTTGCTGCAGACCGATCCGTGCCAGGGTGCCGGGCGCCAGTTCCAGCGTGGCGCATGCCGGCAGGCTGCCGGCCATGCGCCGCGGCGCCAGGCCGCGCACCAGCTTGCGCACCAGCCCGTTGCGGTCCAGGAATGCCAGGTCCAGGTCATAGCGCATGCCGACCGTATGCACCAGTCGGCAATCGCGAATCAGCATGCCTTCGCCGGCTTGCAGTTGTGCCCGGCCCAGCAGGCCGCGGGTCCGTTCCCAGGCGCTGACGGCGTTCCAGACGCGCGGCACCAGGCATTGGTCGCGAAGGTAGATGGCGCCGAGTTTCACAGCATGCCTTCCTGCATGAACTTGACCACGATCGGGAACGCCAGCACGATGAAGGTGACCGGAAAAATGAAGGCAATCAGCGGCAGGATCAGCTTGACCGGCGCTTCCATGGCCAGCTTTTCGGCGCGCTGAAAACGTTCGATGCGGCGCTGCTGCGACTGCACGCGCAAAGCCGCGCCGACGGAAGCACCCATTTTCTCGGCCTGGATCACGGTGCCGACAAAACTGCTGATGGCTTTCATGTTCAGGCGGTTTTCCATGCGCCGCAACGCATCGGCGCGCGGCACGCCGGCGCGCAGGTCGCGCGTGATCATCTGGAATTCATTGCGCAAGGCGCCCGGCGGGCCCTTGTCCATCGCCTGCTTGATGGCGCCGGTCAAGTTCAGGCCAGCTTCGACTGCCAGCGTGATGAAGTCGAGATACACCGGCAGCGCCTTCAGGATTTCTTTTTCGCGGCGCGCGCGCACATCGCGCAGCCACAGCTGCGGATAAAAGTTGCCGAGCAGCGTCAGGCCGATCAGGATGCCGGGCGAGGAATGGTCCAGCGCCTTCAGCGAGAACAGCGTCAGCAGGAAGCCGACGATGGTCGAGAAAATCCGCACCGCATAGTACTGCTCGGCGGTCAGGATGTAGCCGACCCCGGTTTCCTGCAGCCGCTTGTGGGCCTTTTCCAGCCAGGCCGGCGGCAGCCGGGAACAGAAATGGTATTCGATGAAGGTGATCAGCGGCCACGCCATTTTCAGCACCGGCGGCAGCGGATCCATGTATTCGCGCTCTTCTTTCGGCACCTGCGACTTGAGCCGGGACAGGCTGTAGCTGATCAATAGAATCGAGATTCCGGCCGAGATGCCGATGACAAGTGCGATGAGAGAGTTCGATGGCATCATGTGATCGGCTTAGACGTCGATGTTGGTGATCTTGCGGATGAACAGGTAGCCGATGGTGATCATGACCAGGATGATCGTCAGCGTGACCCAGCCGAACAGCGTGGTAAACATGGTGCCCATGGCCTTCGGCTCGATCCAGTTGAGTGCCGCCATCATCAGCAGCGGCAGGCAGGACATGATGATGCCCTGCATTTTTCCCTGCGCGGTGAGACTGCGGATCTTGCCTTCCATGGTGGCCTTCTCGCGCAGCGTGGTCGACAGCGTCTCCAGGATCTCGGCCAGGTTGCCGCCGACTTCGCGCGATATGCGCAGGCCCGACACCACCAGCGAAAAATCCTGCAAGGGATTGCGTTTTTCCATGTTGACCAGCGCCGTGTCGAAATCAACGCCGAGGCGCTGCTCGCGCAGCATCAGTTCGAATTCCTGGCTCAAGGGCGGCTTTTGCTCCTTGACCATTGATTCCATGGCCACGTTCAGGCTGGCGCCGGCACGCATCGCACCGGAGACCATCAGCAGCGCATCCGGCAACTGTTCCTCGAAGCGCTTCAGACGTTTGGTGGACAGGCTGTTGATGTAATACTTGGGCAGGATCAGAGTCGCCACCGCAGTGAAGGTGACGAACACCGGATTGCCGGTAAACAGCCATACCAGCGTCGGCAGCAAGACCAGCGCGGCGACGTTGTAATAAAAAATCTGGGTCGGATCGAGAAAGATGAACATGTCGGCCAGCGTGGTGCGGGTCGAGGTTTCGAGCGCGGATTTCTGCTTCTCGAGCACCGTGCGCGCACCCTGCATCACCAGCCAGATGATGGCAAAGGCGGTCAGCAGGCCAACTGCCAGTATCAGTCCCAGGCTGTTCACAGTTTCTTACCCTCCGCAAACATGCCGAAGTCGATTTCCAGGCCGCGGCTGGCCAGCTCTTCGTAGAACTCGGGAATCTGGCCAGTGGCAATATGCTGGCCGCGCACCTTGCCGTCCGGCCCGAAACCTTCGCGTTTGTACAGGAAGATATCTTGCAGCTGGATCACGTCGCCTTCCATGCCAGTGACTTCGGTGACGTGAGTGATCTTGCGCGTGCCGCAGGAAAAGCGGTTTTGCTGGACGATGAAACGCACCGCCGAGGCGATCTGTTCGCGGATCGCGCGGATCGGCAGATCCATGCCGGCCATCATCACCATCACTTCGATGCGCGCCAGGCAATCGCGCGGCGTATTGGCGTGGGCAGTGGTGAGCGAGCCGTCATGGCCGGTATTCATTGCCGTCAGCATGTCGAGCGCCTCGCCGCCACGGCACTCGCCGACCACGATGCGGTCAGGCCGCATGCGCAGACAGTTCTTGACCAGGTCGCGGATCGTCACCAGACCCTTGCCTTCGGCGTTGGCCGGGCGCGATTCCAGACCCACCAGGTTCGGCTGGCCAAGCTGCAGTTCGGCCGCGTCCTCGACTGTCACGATGCGCTCGTCGAGCGGAATGTAATTCGACATCACGTTCAGCAGCGTGGTCTTGCCGGAACCGGTGCCGCCGGAAATGATGATGTTGGCTTTTTCCTCGACGATGGTTTTCAGGAACTTGAGCATGACCGGCGTCATCGAACCGAACTTGATCAAGTCCTCGCCGACCAGCTTCTTCTTGGAAAACTTGCGGATCGTGATGTTGGCGCCTTTGAGCGCCAGCGGCGGAATCACTGCATTGACGCGCGAGCCGTCTTTCAGGCGGGCGTCGACCATCGGCGAGCTTTCATCGATGCGCCGGCCGATCGGCGTGACGATGCGTTCGATGGCCGACAGCACTGACTGGTTGCTGGTGAAGGTGATCGCCGATTTCTCCAACTGGCCTTTGCGTTCGATGAAAATCTCGTCGAAGCTGTTGACCATGATTTCCGACACCGATTCGTCGGCCAGCAAGTCTTCCAGCGGGCCCAGGCCCACCACTTCATCCAGCACCCGCTTGACCAGCACGGCCCGGTCGAGATGGGATGGAATGGTCTTGTCGGCAGCGACAATCTCCTGCAGCATGGCGCGCGTGTTGTCGCGCAATTCGTCTTCGCTTTGCCGGTTGACGTCGACCCGGCGCAAATCCATTTGCTTGATCAGCTGCAGGTGCAGGTTCTTCAGCACCGTGATGGTTTCCTTGGCTTCGGCAGCACTCGGCTGATCCGGCGCCGGCTCGGTCGCCGGCGCCGCTACAGGTGCGACAGCCGCCGGCGCCGTATCGGCAAAAGCGGCCGCCGGCGTCAGGTCCAGCACTTCAAGCAGGTAATCGCAAATGGCGACCTGATCGCCCGGCTGCATCGGCCCGTAGCTGCCGTCGATCTTTTTCCCATTGACCCGGGTGCCGGCGGAAGCGCCATGGTCCTGCACATACACGCCATCCTGGCGGCGGTGGATGGTCGCGTGCGAGCGCCCGACCGTCCAGCCTTGCAGCATGATGCGGTTTTCATCGCTCTTGCCGATGGTGCAGCTGTCGATCGTGCATTCTTCTTCGGTGCGCTGGCCCTTGGGCGTGGTAACGGCGATAAGCAGCATGCTGTTCCCTTAATCGATGATGTCTTGATTGTTCAGTTTGCGCTCGAAGCGCTCGCGTATGTCCCTGGCCTTGTCGATGCGCTCGCGATTGATGGTCGAGGCCGGATCGATCACGGTCGGCGTCACCAGGATCACCAGGTCGGTGCGCCCCGACCGGAAACCGTCCGAGCGGAACAGGCGGCCCAGCACCGGAATGTTGCCGATTCCCGGCACCCGGGTCGAATCATTCGACATGGTGGAATTGACCAGACCGGACATGACGATGGTCTGACCATTTTTCACATTGACCTCGGTTTCCGACTGGCGCGTCAGGAAGCCCGGAATGCCCTGCACCGCCACCGACGGATCGATGCTGCTGACTTCGGTGCTGATTTTGGCCATGATATTGCCGTGATCATCGGCGCGCGGCGCAATCGTCAGCCGGATGCCGTAATCCTTGAATTCGACCGAGCCGCCGCCGAGCGCGGAAGTGGCAGGCAGCGGAATCTGGCCGCCGGCCAGGAACTTGGCTTCGCCGCCGCTGCGGGCGGAAAGTTCGGGTTCGGCCAGCGTATAGATATCGCCATTGTTCTTGGCCAGATTGATGGTGGTCTGAATCAGCGAAGAAATCCCGAGATAAGTGAGCAAGCCATTATTGGGCATCGGCAGGAAGCCTTTCAATTCGCCCTGGGGCTGCGGACGGTCGCTGCCGAAGTTGCCGGCGAATCCCAGCATCGGGCCGGAGGCCGAACCCGGCCATTGCAAGCCGATGTTTTCCAGCACGTTCTTGTTCATCTCGACGATCTGCACTTTCATGTAGACCATTTTTTTCATCGACATTTCTTCTTCGCTGACCAGGCTGGTGGCTTGCGGATAGGCCTTGGTCGCGGCGGCAATGCGCGCCAGGTTTTCCTTGCTGGCGGCGCCGCTGATGATCACGTTCGGCCCGATCGAGCTGATGCGGATGCCGCGGATGTCTTGCAGCATGGTGCTGACATTACGAAATGCATCGCCCGCATCTTTCGGACTGATGCGCACCGTATAGACGGTCTTGCGGTTGTTGTCGGACCAGATCACCAGCGAGGAATCGCCCGGCGCTTCGGCAATCATCAGCAACTCCTTGTTGCCAAGCACCGAGGTGGTAAACAATTTGCCGTTGCCGACCGCAATCCGGTGGATGCGCTCCACGCCAAGAATTTTCACTTCGCCGACGAACATCAGGATTTCCTTGGCGCTTGTTTCGGCCGGCTTTTCCTGCGCATGCGCGCTACCGGCACAGGACAGAAAGCACCAGAAGCTGAGTATGAGGAGACGTTTGGACATTTTTTCTCTACTTTACTTGGAAGACGCGGCATTGCTGCCGGTGCTGAGCTTGATAAGGTCGGTCAGGTTCTGCGGCAATGCGGTTTGGGCGGCAGCGCCGGCTGCGCCAGGCGCTTCGGCATACGGCGCCGGCATCGGCACATTGAGCACCGGTGCAACCGCATCATTGCCCTTGCCGCCGATGAAGTACTCGACATAGGCGCCCGACGCAGCGGCGCGCTGCGGCCTGGCCATTGCGGTGCGTCGCTCGCGCTCGCGTATATCGTCCAGCAGGTTATTGGCCGTGACCGACTCGAAGTCGACGGCCTGGCGATCCTTTTCATTGCGCAGCACGGCGCGAATCTTGCCCAGTTCCAGCGCCAGCGCCAGGCGCGCGGCCTGGGTCGGCGTGACTTCCAGCGTCACATTGCTGTAGCTGCGGCGGCGCTCGTTGACTGCCTGCGCCGCAGGGTCGTCATGCGTGACTTTCTGGCCGGTGGCCAGCACCGTGACCTGATCGAGAAAAGGCACCACGGTCTGGTTGGTCGAGCCTTCACCGCTGCCGGACAGCACCAGCAACAGGTCCACCAGGTTGCCGGGCTCGATCATGTGCGAAACCGAATTGATTTCATCGACGTTGATGGTCATGGCGCGCTTGCCGGCTTTCAGGGTGCCGGAAAAATCCGCGAACACTTCGCGCACGTCGGCCCGGCGCAACGGCTTGCCGCGTTCGACTTCGCGAATCAGCGCCTGGCCCTTGAAGGCATCGAACTGCGCCACCGTGATGGTATCTTCATACACGAAGTCGGCCGGCACATTGCGCGACGCAACCATGTTTTCCTCAAGCAGCGCGCCTGGCGGCAGCGCGCTGGTCGGCACCACCACGGCTACCGTGGCGCCCTGGTCCTTTTGCGAGCGCGCCGCAATTTCGGCTTCCATGCTCTGTTCCTTGAACTGCAGGTATTGCAGGGTCAGCCAGGTCGTGAGCAAGCTCAACACGATGGCCACGATAAGCATCAACCAGGTTTTGTTGAGCTTGATATTGGGGCGTTGGATTTTCAAGTTATATGACCCTGCCTAAAAATGAAATGCATTTGCGCTGCGTTGACCCGATGAGAGAAACGCAGCCCTTAAAACTGTCCGGTTCAAGCGGACTTCAATCGAACGACACATCCACCGGCCATTCCGGATCTTTCAGATCGACGCATTTATCGACGCTGACCGTTACCGGTCCCATGCCTGCCGAATTGAAGCAGTTCGGCATCGACGACACTGAAATGGCATACGAATAATCGGTGTAGTAATCGCGAATCGCGGTGGCCAGCTTCTGGATCGGCGGATCGGCGCCGGTCACCAGCACGATCACGGCCACCATCAGCACCACCAGATATTCGATGGTCGACTGGCCGCGCATGCGGCGCTGCGCGATGGATCGTGGCCGTGGCAGACGGATCATCATGGCTTGTCCACCAGGTTGGCCAGCACCATCGTATTGCTGCCGTCGCGCGTGATCACCAGGCTGGCCTCAGCCAGTCCACGCTTCATCACCAGCGTGATGCCGGGACCTTTCTTGGTCGTCATCTGATAGCTGCTGACCATCCTCCAGCCCTGGTCGCGCAGGTTGCGTCGATAAAAGTCGGCATTCGTTTCCGCGGAAAAGGAATTGCTCAGCAATAAAGTGCGCGCCTGCTTGCCGTCGTCACGGTGTTCAATGTCATTGATGACGGTACTGCCGGTCATCATCGGCAATGCCTGGTCCGATGAAGTCACGCGCGGCTGCTGCGGCGCCTGGGTTGCGCTCAACAGGCCGGTCGAGCCCTTGCCTGCCGCTTGCACCTGCACCGTAAAAAAGCATTTGCCGCGCACCACCGCGATCGTGTGCCAAGGCTCCACCATGTATTCCTGCGGTGCCGCACTGGGCGTGGAAGCCTTCCATGCCTGGCGATAAAATGCCAGGATCGCTTCCGGCTTTTGTTCGCTATCGAAGCGCTTGACGCTCATTGGCACGCCGTTATAAACCATGTACGGCGCCACCCATTGCACCCGGGCCTGCGGTTCCGGAAAATGCGGGCACTCCAGTTCGGCAGCGCCCAGATGGCCCGCCAGCAGTGCGCCCGCCAGCAGCCCGCCGAACCGGCGTGCCTGCTGCATGCAATTTCTGATCCTTGTCATCTGCATATTATTTGAGGCGGTCCGCCGGCACCCGCTCCGGCTCGATCTTGCCCGGTTCGAGCTTCGAGGCTTCCGGCAAGATCAGCGACAGCGCACCCAGCACGTAATCCATGATCTTCACGCCTTCAATGTCGGCAT
>JAKFFK010000118.1:0-19154 GCA_036675285.1 Paucimonas sp.
ACGGCACTGCTGACAGTGATTTCCGTGATTCTGATGCTTAGCGCGCAACTGTCTTTTCAATATACCGGCTTGGTGCCGCCATTGATGCGCCGGATCAAAACAAGCCTGTGGATCGTGGCGCTGGCAGTGCCGCTGACGCTGGTGATGTTCGTTCTGTTTCCGCGCATCCAGGGACCGCTGTGGGGCATGCCGGGCGATGCCAACACGGGCCGCAGCGGCTTGTCGGAAACTATGACACCCGGAAACATTGCGCAGTTGGCACTATCTGATGGCGTTGCTTTTCGGGTCAAGTTCATTGACCCGGTCCCTGCCAAATCAAAATTGTACTGGCGCGGCATTGTGCTGGGCGATTACGACGGCCGCACCTGGAAACACCAACCGGTACTGAACGCCAAACGTTCATCCTTGTTCGAACCACGCGGCAAGCCGATCCGCCACCAGGTCACTCTGGAGCCGCATGGCCAGCGCTGGCTGTTTGCGCTCGAATTGCCGGCATTGGCGCCGGTCTTGCCTAACATGCCGGCAGTGATCCGTGCCGATCGCCATCTATCGGCAGACCAGCCGATACAAGACCGGCTCCGTTATGAAGTCGCTTCGTATGTCGAATATGATTTGCAAGCCAATGAAACGCGTATGGATCAGCAACGCTGGCTGAGGCTGCCTGCCGGCTACAATCCGGCTACGCGCGCATTCGCGACCCGATTGCAGCAAGCTACAGACAACGACTTGCAATTCGTCAATGCCGTATTGAAGCATTTTAGAGAGGAAGCATTCCGCTATACACTCGAGCCGCCGTTATTGGGGCGACATGCGATGGATGAATTTTTATTTGGCACGCGCGCCGGCTTTTGCGAACACTATGCCAGCGCCTTCGTGGTGCTGATGCGCGCCGCCGGCATACCGGCCCGGGTGGTAACCGGCTATCAGGGCGGCGAAATCAATCCGGTAGATGGATTCATGACGGTGCGCCAATCGGATGCCCATGCATGGGCTGAAATCTGGCTGGACAAACGCGGCTGGCGGCGCATCGATCCGACTGCCGCCGTCGCTCCCAGCAGAATTGACCTGAATTTGTCACGCACCCTGCCGCGCTCGGGACTGGCTGGCATGTTCAATCTGAACCAGGGATCGAGTTCTTGGCTGGCATCCTGGCGTTTCAATTGGGATGCGGTCGCCAATGGTTGGAACCAGTGGGTGCTGAATTATTCGCCAGACAAACAAAAGAGTTTTTTGAAATCGCTGGGCTTGAATGACGTAAATTGGCAAACACTGGCCTTGCTGCTGCTTGTGACAGGCGCTCTGGTAGTGGCAGTTATTGCTGTGCCGCTGGTAAAAAACCGTCAAAAAATCGACCCGGTCCAGGCAGTCTATGTGCGCTTTTGCAAGACCATGGCACGCAAAGGCCTGGCACGCGCACCGCATGAAGGACCGCGAGATTATCGAATCCGCATCATGCAAGCCGAATCGGCGCTTCCCGCTGCAAAAAAAACCGCGGCAGAACGATTTTTGACATGTTACGAGCGCGCGCAATATGGTACGGTAAGCGACTTTCCCGCGACCGCAATTGTCGCGCAGCTCAAGTCCCTGCTAAACCAATCTCGATGACATTCATTACGCTTTCCCGGCGCATGGCGCCGCTGTTTTTATTATCCTTGCTCGCAGCCGGCCCCGGCCTTGCCAGAGAGGCCGTTGCAGCCAAGCCGGCGCCAGCCAAAGCCGGCATCCGCAAGGCCGCCTACCAGTCCGAGCAGCAAGCCGACGAATTTGCCAACTTTGGCCAATGGCAAGAAGTGGCGGCCTTTATCGATGACATGGTCGCCCGGCATGGATTCGATCAAGCCGAGCTAAAAACCCTGTTTCGCAATGTCCGCCATGCCGAACGGGCGATTCAACTGGTCAAGCCGGCGCCGCCCGGGCGGCCGAAAAACTGGCGCGCGTACCGCGACCGGTTCATCGAGCCGATTCGCATCCAGGCCGGCGTCCAGTTCTGGAATGAGCATGCTGAAGCACTGGCGCGCGCCGAGCAAACCTATGGCGTGCCGGCGGAAATCATTGCCGGCATCATCGGCGTGGAAACCGTCTATGGCCGCAACACCGGCAATTTCCGGGTACTGGATACCTTGACCACCCTTGGCTTTGATTACCCCGCCACGCCGAACCGCGCTGCCCGGATGGCTTTTTTCCGCGGCCAGCTGGAACATGCCTTGCTGTTTGCGCGCGATGCCGGGATCGAGCCGCTCACGCTGCTCGGTTCCTACGCAGGCGCGATCGGCTGGCCTCAGTTCATGCCGGGCAGCATACGCAGTTATGCAGTTGATTTCGATGGCGATGGCAAAATCAATTTGCAGGACTCTCCAGTCGATGCGATCGGCAGCGTTGCCAATTTCCTGATCCAGCATGGCTGGCAGCGCGGCGAGCCGATTGTTTTTCCGGCGACAGTCATCACCGCCACCAGCAACGGCGGGCCAGGCAACCGTTGGGAACAATATATCGGGCAGGGGTTGGAAGCGAAATTCACGCTGGATGAATTGCAGGCTGCCGGCGTGACGCCCGACGTTGCGCTGCCGGAGGGGCTAACTTACGGTTTGGTCGATTTGCAAAACGGCACCGAAGCAACCGAATACTGGCTCGGCGCCGCCAATTTTTTCGCCATCACAAAATATAACCGCAGTTTCTTTTATGCGATGTCGGTCGTTGAACTGAGTCGCGCAGTCAAGGCGGCCCGCAGCAGCTCTTGAGTGCTTGCGAAGCAGAACCGCATTGTCATTGCGTATAATTCGCATAATTAACACGGCCATACTGGCTACCACACTGTTGCCGCACAAGGAAAGGAAAGGCCGATCATGCTGCCGGTGATCGAACACTGATGTCGCTAATCTGGATCATGCTATTGCCGTTTGCAGGCAGCTTCCTGGCTGCATTGCTGCCGCGCGGCTCCCGCAATGCAGAGGCATGGCTGGGAGGCGCCGTGGCGCTTGGCTGCAGCGCCTTGCTGATCCAGCTGTATCCGCAAGTAATGCAAGGCGGCGTGGTGCGTGCAGTGCTGCCTTGGGCGCCGGTGCTGGGGCTGGAATTCTCGCTGCGCCTGGATGGTTTCGCCTGGCTATTTGCGCTGCTGGTAACGGTGATGGGAGCGCTGGTGGTGCTGTATGCCCGCTACTACATGTCGCCGCAGGATCCGATACCGCGTTTTTATGCCTTCTTCCTGGCATTCATGGGCGCAATGCTCGGCATTGTCCTGTCCGGCAACCTGATCCAAATGGTGCTGTTCTGGGAATTGACCAGCCTGGTATCCTTTTTGCTGATCGGTTATTGGCATCATCGCGTTGATGCCCGGCGCGGCGCGCGCATGGCATTGACCGTCACCGCCGCCGGCGGCCTGTGCCTATTGGCCGGCGTGTTGCTGATCGGGCGCATTGTCGGCAGCTACGACCTGGATGCGGTACTGGCTTCGGGCGATCTATTGCGCAGCCACCGCTGGTATCTGCCGGCAGTGGTGCTGGTCGCGCTCGGGGCATTGACCAAGAGCGCGCAAGTGCCCTTCCATTTCTGGCTGCCGCATGCAATGGCGGCGCCAACGCCGGTGTCGGCTTACCTGCATTCGGCAACCATGGTCAAAGCAGGCGTGTTCCTGCTGGTACGGCTGTGGCCGGTGCTGGCTGGCACCGATGCCTGGTTCTGGATCATCGGCGGCGCCGGCCTGTGTTCGCTGGTGCTGGGCGCTTATGCAGCGATGTTTCAGAAAGACATGAAAGGCGTGCTAGCCTATTCGACCATCAGCCATCTTGGACTAATTACCCTGCTGCTCGGCCTGAACAGTACGCTGGCCCTGCTGGCAGCCATTTTTCATATCGCCAATCACGCCACCTTCAAGGCATCGCTGTTCATGGCCGCCGGCATCGTCGATCATGAAACCGGTACCCGCAACCTGTCGCGCCTGTCCGGCTTGCGGCATACGATGCCGATCACCGCCACCCTGGCCGTCGTCGCTGCAGCGGCCATGGCCGGCGTGCCGCTGCTTAACGGCTTCATTTCAAAAGAAATGTTCTTCGCCGAAACCATGTTTGTCAGCGGCAGTCCGGTCGCCCGCATCGGCTTGCCGGCGATGGCGGTGATTGCGTCGATGTTCAGCGTCGCCTATTCGCTGCGCTTCATCCTGCAAGTGTTTTTCGGACCGCCGGCAAAGGACTTGCCGCGCACCCCGCACGAACCGCCGCGCTGGATGCTGGTGCCCAGTGCATTCCTGGTGATGACGTGCCTGATCGTCGGCGTATTCCCGGCACAAACCATTGGCCCGTTACTGGATACCGCCGCCATCGCGGTGCTCGGGGCAAAGGTGCCGGTGTATAACCTCGCAGTGTGGCATGGTGTCACCTTGCCGCTATTAATGAGTCTGCTGGCAATGGCGGGTGGCATTGTGCTGTACCTGGGACTGCGCATGCATTTGCGGCGTATCGCCGCCGCGGTGCTGCCTGGTTACCAGCTGGACGGCAAACGCGTTTTCGAATCCACGCTCGACCGCGCCACTGCGGCCGCGCGCAGACTGACCGACGCAATTTCATCGGCTCGCCTGCAAGTACAGTTATTGCTGTTGTTGCTGGCAGTATGCCTGTGTGCCATGGCCGCCCTGTGGCGCGACGGCTTGCCGGCGGCCGATCGCGCGCTGTCGGCTATCGATCCGGCATTCATGCTGCTGTGGCTGGCTGGCGGCGCCTGCGCAATTGGCGCCGCCAGCCAGGCCAAGTATCACCGGCTGGCGGCGCTCAGCATGTCCGGCGCTGCCGGTCTGGCCACCAGCCTCACCTTCGCCTGGTTTTCGGCGCCCGACCTGGCATTGACCCAACTGGCCGTCGAAGTGGTCACAGTGGTGCTGCTGTTGCTGGGCCTGCGCTGGCTGCCGCGACGCATTGAAGCCGAAGACTGGCAGGCACAAAGCTTGCCGACGCGCGTGCGCGCGCGTACCCGGCGCCTGCGCGATCTGGTGCTGGCCAGTGCAGCCGGCCTGGGTCTGGCGGCACTCACCTATGCGGTGCTGGGACGGCAGCCAAACAACAGCATTGCGCCCTTCTTTACCGAAAATGCCGTGCCGCTAGGCGGCGGCGCCAATGTCATCAATGTGATCCTGGTCGATTTTCGCGGTTTCGATACGTTTGGCGAAATCACGGTACTCGGCATCGTCGCGCTGACAGTCTATGCGCTGCTGCGGCGCTTCCGCCCGGCGCGCGAAAGTATCGGCTTGCCGCGCCAGCAGCGTGAAGCCGACGCGCCGGCCGGCGTCGCCGCTGCCGATCCGCACGCCTTGCTGCCGGTCGGGACAATGATGCTGCCGGCAGTGCTGGTGCGACTGCTGCTGCCGATCGCCGGCATGATTTCGCTGTTCTTCCTGCTGCGCGGGCATAACCAGCCAGGCGGTGGATTCGTCGGCGGGCTGATCATGGCCACCGCCATGATCCTGCAATACCTGGCTGGCGGCACCATCTGGGCCGAATCACGTGCACTGTTGCGTCCGCAATACTGGATTGCAGGCGGCCTGTTGTGCGCTGCCGTCGCCGGCCTGGCGGCATGGCTGGCGAACCGACCATTCCTGTCGGCGCTGACCTGGCATGCGCAATTGCCGCTGCTGGGCGAATTGCATCTGTCGAGCGTGCTGCTATTCGACCTCGGTGTGTATCTGCTGGTGATTGGCGCTACCGCCCTGATCCTGGTGGCACTGGCACACCAATCCTTGCGTCGCCATCGCTTGCCGGCAGACGCCTCCCTGACGCCGATCCCGCCGCCACTGGCGCAGCCTGCGAGGAACAACTGATGGAAATCGTGTATGCACTGGCAGTAGGCGTGCTGACCGGTTCCGGCATCTGGCTGCTGCTACGCCCGCGCACCTTCCAAGTGATCATGGGCTTGTCGCTGCTGTCGTATGCGGTGAACCTGTTCATCTTCGCGATGGGTCGCCTGACACTTGGCGGCGCGCCGATCGTCGACCCGCAACAGACCGACCCGGCGCTGTACGCCGATCCGCTGCCGCAAGCGCTGGTGCTGACCGCCATCGTGATCGGCTTTGCCACCACGGCGCTGTTCCTGGTGGTGCTGCTGGGGTCGCGCGGCCTGACCGGCACCGACCATGTCGATGGCGAGGAACCTGACGCATGAGTGGTCTGATTCCGCATCTGCCGATATTGCCGGTCATCCTGCCGCTGCTGGCGGGTGCCTTGATGCTGCTGTTCGCCGAAGCCCGGCGCGGCACCCGCGCCGTGATTGCGCTGGTCTCGACGCTGCTGCAAGTCGCTGTCGCGGTCGCCTTGCTCGACCTGGCCGGCGGTGGCCGCCCCGATCTCTGGCCCGACGGCATCGCGGTTTATATGCTGGGAGGCTGGCAGGCGCCGTTCGGCATCGTGCTGGTAGTCGATCGCCTGTCGGCCGTGATGCTGATGCTCACCGCGGTGCTGGCGCTGACATCGCTGATATATTCGCTGGCGCGCTGGGATCACATGGGTTCCCACTTCCATGCGCTGTTTCAGTTCCTGCTGATGGGCATTAACGGTGCATTCCTCACCGGTGATCTGTTCAACCTGTTCGTGTTTTTCGAAGTGCTGCTGGCGGCTTCCTACGGTCTGGTGCTGCATGGCTCGGGTGCGTTGCGGGTCAAGGCCGGCCTGCACTACATTGCCATCAACCTGGCTGCGTCGTTCGTATTCCTGATTGGCGTTGCCCTGATCTATGGTGCCGCCGGCACCCTCAACATGGCAGACCTCGCCATGCGCCTGCCGGCGCTGGCTGATGGCGACCGGGTACTGTTCGAGGCCGGCTGCGCGATTCTCGGCGTGGCATTCCTGCTCAAGGCCGGCGTATGGCCGCTGAATTTCTGGCTGGCGAACGCCTACGGCAACGCAGCCGCGCCGGTAGCGGCGATTTTTTCCATCCTGACCAAGGTCGGCGTCTACGCTCTGTTGCGACTGGCGACACTGCTGTCGGCCGACGGTGCGCCGGCGCCATTCAGCGGCCACTGGCTGTTCGCCATCGGCATGACTACCCTGCTGTTCGGCTCGGCCGCTATGCTGACCGTACAAAAGCCGCAGCGGCTGGCGGCCTATTGCGTCATCGTCTCGGCCGGCACGCTGCTGGCCGGGTTCGGCATCGGCGGCGTCGCCATGGCGGGTCCGACACTGTATTACCTGGTCAGTTCGGTGCTGGCCACGAGCGCCTTCTTCATGCTGTGCGAGATGGTCGAGCGCAGCCAGACATTCGGCGCCAATGTGCTGGCGATCACGCTCGAATCGTTCGGCATCGACGACCCGATCTATTCCGACCGGCCGGATGACGTGGTGGGCATCGCCATACCTGCCGCCATGGCATTCCTCGGCTTCGGCTTTGTATCGTGCGCGCTGCTGGTGACAGGCCTGCCGCCGCTGTCAGGGTTTGTTGCCAAGTTCTGGATGCTGTCGGCTGCACTCGGCTCGGCGCCGGTCGAAGCGCTGCCAGCGTCGGTATGGCTGCTGCTGATCGCTATGCTGGGCTCAGGCATGGCAGGGATTATTGCCCTGTCGAGGATGGGCAGCCGGCTGTTCTGGGGATCAAAGGAACGCTCGATTCCGCGCCTGCGGCTGATCGAAGCCGGCCCGGTAGCGGTGCTGATTGTGCTATCGGCCATACTGGCACTGGCGGCCGACCCGGCGATACGCTATCTGCAAGCCACCGGCGAGGCACTGTACGCGCCGCAAACCTACATCAATGCGGTGTTGCCAACAGCAAGTCAGCCGCGCTCCTCGACGGGAATCCAGCCATGAAGCACGCCGAACCACGCCTGGCGGCGCTGCTGTTGGCCATGTGGCTGCTGCTCAACGATACGCTGTCGCCAGGCGATGCCGCGCTCGGACTGGCACTGGCAATCGGCATTCCGCTGGCCACTGCCAGAATGCGCCCGCTGCGCGCCAACCCGCAGCGCCCGTTGACTGCCATGGCACTGCTGGGATTTGTGCTGGCCGAAATAGTGCGCTCCAATTTTGCGGTCGCCGGCGTCATCTTTGGCGACCGGAAGCGCCGTTCGAACGCCGGCTTCATGCATATCCCGATTCACCTGCGCGATCCGCATGGACTGGCCGTACTGGCCTGCATCATTACCGCCACGCCGGGCACGGTCTGGGCCGGCTTGTCGCCGGACGGCAACACGCTCACCCTGCATGTGCTGGACCTGCAAGATGAACAAGTCTGGATCGACATGATCAAGCAACGTTATGAACGTCCATTGATGGAGATATTTGAATGAATGCCATGCTTTCCTGGGCCATTGCCTTGGCACTGTTCGGTTTCGCTTTGGCCATGCTGTGCGCAGTGTTGCGTCTGCTGCGCGGGCCGACTGCGCAAGACCGCGTGCTGGCACTCGACACCCTGTATGTCACCGCCATGCTGATGATGCTGACGCTGGGCATCCGCTTCGGCACACGCGTCTATTTTGATATCGCGCTGCTGATTGCGCTGTTCGGCTTTGTCGGCTCGGCCGCGATGGCCAAGTTCCTGCTGCGTGGCGAAGTGATCGAGCCATGACGATTGCCGACCTCCCCGCATGGGCGGCGTTGCCGGTGGCCCTACTGCTGCTTGCAGGCAGCCTGCTGACCCTGATCGGTTCGTGGAGCCTGTTACGCTTGCCCGATTTTCATTCGCGCATGCATGGCCCGACCATGGGAACCACGCTGGGACTTGCCTGCGTACTGGCCGCGTCCATGCTGGCGGCCGGCGCGCATGGCCATAGATGGGTAGTGCAGGAAATCCTAATCGCCGTGCTGATGGTCGTCACCTCGCCGGTAACGGCAGTGCTGCTGATGCAGGCCGGGATTGAACGCAATCGCATCTTGCCGGGCTTTACAGAGCCAAGCAGCCGCGATGATGATGCTAATGAATGATGATGCCAATGAGAGGCAAATTCGAGCAGAGAGAATCGGGCTGCAGGCGCCGGCGGCTGTACCTCAGTGACTAGCCGCCGGTGGTGGCTGGTGGGTGGTTAAAGCTGCGCGCCGCTTACAGTCGGCGCGCGCTTACGCGCAGATAGGCAGTTACGCGTAGGCACCACTGACTTCATCAATGCCGTCAGCTTCGTTGCCTGCGAGCGGGCGCACCGCTCGTCGTACCGCCAGACGCTGTCTGGCTGCCATCCGGACTACCCGATGGGCGGCCCGTTTGACCGCCAAGTCGATCGCGTTATACATGTTTTCCTGCACCTCCTTGATGATGACTTCGGGCCTGCCCGGCACGGTCACGGAAACCTGGCACAGCATGTCGCGTCCGCCGCGCGGACCATTCAAGTCACGCATCCAGACGGCGATATCCACTACCCTGCCATGGATGGGAGAAAAGGCCGAATGCAAACGCCGCTCAAGATATTCACGCAACGATGGCGTGATAGAAAATTCTTTGGCAACCATACGAACTTGCATAATATATTCCTTTCATCACGATCATGGCAGACGCCATGCAAGTTCATTGTTACCGATGGCAGTCTTTCATTGAACCTCGCTTAAACTGAGTCCGGCTTCCGAAAAGCGGAAAACGAAAAGCAGAAAACGCACCTTTTTCGAACATTCAGCACAAAATAAGCGTCTTGGCGTAAAATTCGCCTCAGCATTTTGTCTCAAAATAGTGCGTTTTTATCAAGTAATGGCAAAGCCAAGACCTCTGCCACTAAAGAAGACAGTAATCGTCACCCCAAATTTTCGGAGAAATACTTTGCCTTACGTAGCAGAAACCATTGAGAAATTAAAGCGCAGCGGCCCTGGACAAGTTGAGTACTATCAAGCGGTAGAAGAAGTGCTGATGTCGCTGCGCGTCCTGCTCGACAAGAATCCAAAATATAAAAAACACAACATCATCGATCGTATCGTCGAGCCGGAACGGCAAATTCTGTTTCGCGTTGCATGGGTCGATGACCAGGGACAAGTCCAGGTCAACAAGGGTTACCGGATTGAATTCAGTTCGGCACTCGGTCCTTACAAGGGCGGTTTGCGCTTTCACCCCAGCGTGTATGGCGGCATCATCAAATTTCTCGGGTTTGAGCAAATTTTCAAGAATGCGCTGACCGGTCTGGCAATTGGCGGCGGCAAGGGCGGCAGCGACTTTGACCCCAAAGGCAAGTCGGACAACGAGATCATGCGTTTTTGCCAGTCGTTCATGAATGAACTGTACCGCCATCTCGGCCCGACAATTGATGTGCCGGCTGGCGATATCGGCGTCGGCGCGCGTGAAATCGGTTACATGTTCGGTCAATACAAGCGTCTGACCGGCCGCTACGATGGCGTCTTCACCGGCAAGAAAATCGCCTGGGGCGGTTCACTGGCGCGCAAGGAAGCCACCGGTTACGGCTGCGTTTATTTTGCCCAGAACATGCTGGCCGAACGCGGCCAAACGCTGGAAGGAAAAGTCTGCACGGTATCGGGTGCCGGCAACGTCGCCATCTATACGGTTGAAAAGCTGCTGGAAATCGGCGCCAAACCGGTCACCGTCAGTGACTCGTCCGGCATGATTTACCATGCGCAGGGCATCAACCTGGAAACCCTGAAGCAGGTGAAGGAAGTCGAGATGGTGCCGCTGGCAGCCTATGTCACGCATCACCCGGACGCCGTCTACACGCCGGTCAATCAATACCCGTCCGGCCGCAATGCGGTGTGGTCGGTGCCGTGCGATGTCGCCTTCCCCAGCGCAACGCAGAACGAACTCAATGAGCAAGACGCCGCTACCCTGCTGCAAAACGGCTGCATCTGCGTATCGGAAGGCGCCAACATGCCCTCCACCCAAGCTGCGGTCGATAAGTTCCTGGCCTCGGGCATCTGCTACGGCCCTGGCAAGGCAGCCAATGCCGGAGGCGTGTCGACCAGTCAGCTGGAAATGGCACAAAACGCCAGCATGCAGCAATGGACTTTCGAAGAAGTCGATACGCGCCTGCACCGGATCATGAAAAACATTTATCATACGGCCAGCGAAACCGCCAAGGAATTCGGTCAGCCGGGCAATCTGGTATTGGGCGCCAACATTGGTGGTTTCCGCAAGGTTGCCGATGCCATGATCGATCAGGGTGTAGTGTAAGTCCCAGCGCGCTGCATGCTTTCTGCTGTGCAGCGCGGCGTATGCCGCCGCGCTGCACAGCAGACCCTCACAGTAAACCGAACCAACCCTCTCGTTTTCCCACGCCTTTCACGCCTTGACGTAAACAGCCTGCACTGTATACTTGGCCGCACAACAACCTCTTTCATTTGATGACGTGATCCGCCACCTCCTTTCCCTGCACCGCTTCGGTTCGATATCGAACAGGGAATCATGGCGCCTACACCTTTCATCGAACTTGCACCTGATCCAATGCGCCGTTTTTTTCCGATATCCGACATCGGGATTACGCAGCGCACTATGCACTAGAGGTTTCGCCTGCCTTTCTTCGGCTCGGTGAGTGCCGAAGAATCGCTGACTAGCGATTTGACCGCGCCACTCCCGAGCCCCTCCCCTTGAATCATCAATCGGTGGTTTGACGCGTCATTGCGTCCGACTTCGCGTAACCAAGCACAGGCCAGCCTTTTCAAAGGTTGTGGCCGGGGAGATGTATTGCCATGAAATTCGAACGTTATCTGACACAACGCGACGCTGCCATTCTGGGGCGCCTCGCCGAGCAACTGTTGCGCATCAGGGACTTGAAGTTCAACACCGGTGAAAAGCTGGTCGAACTGATCACCAGCTCGATTCTGCTTCCCATCAATGTCCAGAAAAAGGATTGCGTAACACTTTTTTCAGAAGTCACCTATAGCAGGATTGCCGCTGACGAACAGCATTCAGTCATGGTCGTTTGTCCGCAGGATGCCAATCACGCGCTGGCGCGCGTATCGGTACTGGCACCGATTGGCATGGCCTTGATCGGCAGGAAAGTCCATAGCGTAGTAGAGGTACGCTTACCTTTCGGTCATGTCGAGTTTATAAAAATACTCGGTGTCACGGCACTTTCGGCAGCATCGCAAGAGCATGACGACGCATTTCAGGCAGTTCACTGAAGACCGATTGCAGCAACACGCTATGCAGCCGATTGGAATTGACTGATCCGCTCAATCGGCATTGACTGTGATCCAGCGTTCGCGCACCACCATGAAAAAACCGCAGTCCTAACGGGCTGCGGTTTTTTGTAATGCGCCGGCCAGGCCGAAGCCAAACTGAATCAACGATGAAACTGTCCGCTGGCTTCCGGCTGGTCCTTGATGCGCAGCACGCGCAGGCACGTCTTGTGTCCACCGGGGACTTGCCAGGAAATCGATTGGCCCACCGACAAGCCCAGCAGTGCACTGCCAACCGGCGCCAGCACCGACACGGCATTGGGCTGTTGACTTGCACCCGGATAGACCAGCGTCAGCTCATATTCGGCCTGCGAGATTTCATCCCGAAACACCACGGTTGAATTCATGGTAACCAAGCCAGGCGGCACATCCTGAGGATCCAGGACATTAGCCCGATTGAGCTCGGTCTGCAATGCCTCGATACCAGGCAGCTTTTTGTATTCGTTTGATTCGAGCAATTCCTCGATCCGCTCCAGATCAAGGCTGGAAACAGTAATGGGTGGCATTGCATTGTCCATGGATCTATCCGTATAAAAAACTGACATTGAAAAGCTTTTCTGTAGCCGATGCGTGATACAGACAAATAAAATCAAGAATCAACGCAGCAAACCCGGCACATTTTGCATGACAATAATGGTAGGTCAGAAACAATCATCAAGCAAGCTTGATCGAGAAACAAACACGCCAATAGGTGTCTGCCTCGCGAGCGGCATAAGCTGCCCCTGAACATCGCATCATGTTGCAAACCGTATCGCACTGCGGCCGCTGTTTTTCGCATCATACATGGCCAGATCCGCACTCTTGAGCAGTGCGTTTGGATCTTCACCATGCTCCGGATAAACCGCCGCGCCAAGGCTCGCGGCAATCTCCAGTCGGTGCCCGGCCACCTCGAATGGCTGCGTCAATGCGTGCAGAATTTTTGCAGCCGCAATCTTAATGCTTTGCTGGCCGGTGGTCTCGGCCAGCAAAGCGACAAATTCATCCCCTCCTAGCCGGGCAACCGTGTCGGACTCGCGCATGCAATCTTGCAACCGTTTGGCAACCTGCTTCAACAGTAAATCGCCGATCGCATGACCGTATTCGTCATTCACCGGCTTGAATCTATCCAGATCAATGAACAGCACCGCAACCTGGCTGTGGTCACGCCGGGCTCTCGCGATGGCTTGCGACAAACGCTCCATGATCAGCTTACGGTTGGGCAAACCGGTAAGTGCGTCATAGAGTGCCAGATGCATCGCCTGGCTGGCAGCCTGAATGGCACGCGCCCGATCATCCAGAAAAACCCATATCAGCAGCGACAGCAACAAGCTGATGCCGATGCCGCTACGCAGGATCAATCCGGCCCGATCATTGCTTTTTTCGCGCTCGAAAACCGGCAATGCCGTCACCACCATTTGCCAGTGATGGTCGCCGATGACGATGCGCTCGACACGGGTCAATCTGCCAGGCTGCCGAAGTGCGCTAACGGCGGCATTTGAATCATACATGAGGCTTGCTGCAGTCATCTGATCGCCATCATAGATTTCAATGTCGAAATCCCCGGTGCCGGCACCTTGCATTTCCTGCATCAGGTCGTGCATGCGAAATGGCGCGTATACCCATCCAGTCAGATCGGTGCGGCGCTGAAGCAGCGTTTCATGCGGGCGATCGGCATGATATACCGGCAGATACATGAGAAAGCCGGCTTGCACATCCGCTTCGGTTTCCTGCACCAATATTACCTTGTCTGAAATTGCCGCATTCCCGCTATCCCTTGCCTGCTCCATGGCAGCACGGCGGCGCGGCTCGGAATACATGTCATAGCCAAATGCGCTCAGATTCCGACCGGAAAATGGCTCAAGATAGACAATCGAGGTATAGAGCGGGCGCTCGCCTGCCGGCGCGATTCGATATTCAGGAAAACCGGCTTGTTTCAAGGATAGCTCATGCTTTTCCTTTTCTTCCGCAGGTATCAGAAGGGAAAAACCGATACCTTCGATGCCGGGATAATTTTCTTGAATTTTCAAGGTTTCAATATATTTGTGAAAATCCTCGCGCGTCACATTTCCTGATGCCACATAAAGCCCCAGCGTTCCGCGCAGCACCTGCTGGTAAATGCGCATCCGCAAATACAATCGGTCATTCAATTCCTGCACGCGGTGTCCAAACTCGGCAGCCAGGCTTTGTTCCGCAATCCGTGTGGCACTTTGCCACAGCTGATAAGTAACCAGCAGCGAAAGAATCAGCAAAACCAGCGGCAAAAGATGGCGCGCATCGAACAAGCTGAAATATTTTTGGCGCCGGGCTTGCATGTTTTCCACCAAGTACGACCTCCCTCATATCCGCGCTACGCTGGATAATCTGTTGCGCATTTCCATGGCTGAGATCATTTTCAAAAAAAGAACTGAATCTTTAAAAAATGACTGCAGAAAATTTTGCTGGATTACATGTTCATATGTGCAAAAACAGCCGGCATGCTGCATAAAAAGGCCGCCAGACTGATGAGAAATCCTAGCTAGATTGATGTATCGCCGTTTTTCTGCGCAGGCATGCATCGCCAAGCGCTACGCAGTCAAAATATTATCCGAATGGCGTAGCGTCTCTTTTATTTTGGACAAGCAAACCGGAATTTCCGCCAGCGAGGTAATTGGAAGGCAGCAACACAAAGGGCATGATGCCCGTTGCACAGAGCTGCCTTAACGAGAGCTGTCACGCGCATAGCCGCGCAGGGTAGCCAGTTCGACCAGCACAGTTTGGTCTTCTGCCGTCAGCCATAGTTGGCCATCCTGGATCGTGCATTGCAACAGCATGGTGCGCTGCGCAAGCTTTGCCAATGCAGCACCAGTTGCCGCCGGCAAATGATATACCGCGATGTTTTTCGCACGTTCCATTTTGCTCCCGACTTGGTTCCACCAAATCGGACCAACGCTGCCATAGCTATAAACGATGACCCGATGGGCACGTCCGCATGCCTTGAGCATGCGTTTTTCGTCGGGTTGCCCGACTTCAATCCACAAGTCGATGGCGCCGGTTAAATCCTTTTGCCAGAGATCCGGCTCATCATCCGAGCTCAAGCCTTTCCCGAAGCTCAGTGCCTGATTGGCATGACGGATGAATGCCAGCAAGCGTATCATCATTCTCTCGTCGGTTTCCGACGGATGCCGTGCAAGCGTCAGCACATGGCTGTCATAATAATCACGGTCCATGTCGGCGATTTGCAGATCGGCTTTAAAAATAGTCGCCTTCAAGGCCATGCGTTGTTCCCAGAAAAATGTAAATTCGAAATCAATTGAACCAGACGGAAGAATAACCGATACCGCACTCGTCACAAACTTCCTTGATAAAATCAGCACAGTATATGAGATCATCCGAATCCGGTGACGGTTTGGCAAGCGATTGAACACGCTTCTGGAAACCGGGATCACGGCTTATGCCGTCGGTGTATCCAATTTGCGCCCATCCGGCCTCACTGCACTTTGCTATCCTCTATTTTCAGCTTCTTATTTTCATGACCGGCACATCCACTCCTTCGACAGAACAAATCCTTGTCAACACCCGGGCATGGGTGGACAAGGCAGTGATCGGCTTGAATCTGTGTCCGTTCGCCAAAGCCGTGCAAGTCAAGAAGCTGATCCGCTACGTTGCCAGTCCGGTCGAAACGCCGGCTGCATTGCTGGAGACATTATCAACAGAACTGCTGTTACTGCACACCAGTGACCCAGCCGACATAGACACCACGCTGTTGATTCATCCATTCGTGCTGACCGATTTTTATGATTACAATAATTTCTTAAGCATGGCCGATAAAGTCCTGGCCAAACTTGATTTGGTGGGCGAAATTCAAATTGCCAGTTTTCATCCCTCTTATCAGTTTGCCGACGCCGAAGCAGACGATATTGAAAATTACACCAACCGCTCGCCGTATCCGACGCTGCATTTGCTGCGCGAGTCCAGCCTCGACCAAGCCGTTGCCGCATTTCCAGATGCCGCCGACATATTTGAAAAAAATATCGAGACGATGCGCCGGATCGGGCATGCAGGCTGGCGTGCGCTCAAGCTGGACAAATAAATGCCGAATCGCATTTGGGGGAAACGGCAGGTACTGGCCTGACACAGACAGCTTGGTATTCCTGGCAAATCGCCTGGATACGATCGACATCATTATTCGCCTTGGCAACAGAAAAACGTTTGCAGATAAAAGTGCACTTGCGCATTATCAAAATTGCATTGTTGCCAGACATTACAATCTACTTCAAATAACGATTTTGATTTAATGCGTTAGGGGCATTAGCCGACTTCAAAGCCCCTTTTGTCCCAGCTGGCGACGTGGAACAATTGACAATTATTTATCATGGCTGCAAGGGACCCTGAGAAAATAGGTGATTCTTTCCAATTAAATCATTGCTTTTTTGGAATTTTTTTAATATATTGCAATAAAACAATATTTCCAATAATAAATGTGTTTGATTAAAACACTTGCGTTGTTAAATATTGCAAAATTATTAAAATATAGATGTAAACTGCGTATTGCTTTTTAAGCAATTACTGGATTCCCTACATTAACTCGTACTATGGACTTATCGATACCATGACTAATCAGTTAGACAATACCGTGAATAGCAATCGGCTAGCCGATCAAACCGCTTATGACCCCAACAATCTGTTGGATTCATTGATTGAAAAGCTGAATCTGAAAAATGATGCGGCACTATCGCGCGCGCTGGAAGTGGCGCCACCGGTGATCAGCAAGATTCGCCATCGCCGTTTGCCGGTTGGCGCATCCCTGCTGATTCGCATGCATGAAGTAAGCGACCTGAGCATCAAGGATTTGCGCATCCTGATGGGAGACCGCCGCGACAAATTTCGTATCAGCGACAAACAGTTCAAACCGAAGGAAATCGGCAGCGGCGAAAACCGTGAATAGATTGTTCCTGGTGTTTTTCCTGCTAAGCGGGGAAAACACCAGTGGAGAGATAACGATCGCCCCGATCGCAGACGATAAAGACAATCGTCGCATTCTCGACCGTTTCAGAAATGCGTAGCGCTACCTCGCAAGCACCGGCGGCCGATATGCCGCAAAAAATTCCTTCCTCTACCGCCATCCGGCGCACCATTTTTTCGGCCGCCGCCTGACTCACATACTCGAGCTGATCGACTTGTGACTTGTCGTATATTTTCGGCAGATAAGCCTCGGACCATTTGCGAATGCCCGGTATTTGCGAACCTTCTTCCGGTTGTGCGCCGATAATCCGGATAGCAGAATTTTGCTCCTTCAAATAGCGTGACACACCCATGATGGTGCCGGTGGTTCCCATTGCGCTGACAAAATGGGTGATCTGCCCGTCGGTATCACGCCAGATTTCCGGCCCGGTCCCTTCATAATGCGCGCGTGGATTATCCGGATTGGCGAATTGATCCAGAATGATGCCCTGCCCTTCCTTTTGCATCTGCTCCGCCAGATCGCGTGCATATTCCATGCCGCCGGTTCTTGGCGTCAGAATAATTTTCGCGCCGTACGCTGCCATGCTCTGACGGCGCTCTTCGCTCAGATTTTCCGGCATTACCAACACCATCTTGTAACCCCGCATCGCCGCCACCATTGCCAGTGCAATGCCGGTATTGCCGCTGGTCGCTTCAATCAGCGTATCGCCAGGCTTGATCTGACCACGCTGTTCCGCAAATTTGATCATCGATAGCGCCGGCCGGTCTTTTACCGAACCTGCCGGATTATTTCCTTCGAGCTTGCATAGGATACGGTTATTGCGGCGCGCGGCTGGTTCAGCAAGACGGCGATTCAACTGCACCAGCGGTGTATTGCCGATTGTGTCTTCCAGAGTCAAATAAGGCATGGGTGGTTTCAATCTAGACGGTAACAGGAAGACATTTTAATCGCAGTTGTGCCAGGACGTCAGCCTCCCACTTGAAAAGCCGGCAATAAAAAAACCCCGCAGCTTGCACCGCGGGGTTCCATTCGAACTGGGATCATTATTTTTTAGCGTTGATCTTGACCAGTTTGGGCTCGACCTTTGCCAGTTTATCCGCAGGTTTTTTGCCGGCAGGCGTATTCGCTTTTGCCTGCCCGTTGACCGTCAATCCGGCTTTTGACAAATTCCCGGATTTTTTCTCGCCAATGCCTTTGACACGTTTTTCAAAATCAGCCCAATCCTTGAATGCTCCGCTTTTTTTACGCTCATCCAGGATTGCCTTGGATGTAGTCGGGCCTATGCCCTTGACTCCATCCAGAGCCGCCTGATCTGCCTTGTTTACATCGACCTGTGCAAACGCAAAACCGATGCTCGCAGCAAGAATGCCAATCGCCAGTAATAATTTTTTCAACATGAGATGTTCGCTCCTGATTATTTTTCATGGATGATGCACGTAAAGCCGTCATCGCTTCTGTCGGCTTCGATTATCATTTTATCAACAATTATTCAAGGAAATTGTATTTTTTATAATATTTTTTCATCCTGATGAAATCATTGTTCGATTGCAATAGTCGTTTCTCAGGTGCCAGCCTGACGCATACAATGAAAAGAGGGATTTGATTGGCGTATGCGACTTGCATACCGGCCGATAAACCGATTGCCTGACGCCAGGTATGTGCCAGCTCGACTGACTGCCAGCATGCCAGCACTAAGGCCCCGCGCAGCAATAACTTAGCCAATTTGGCGGCGCCAGCCGGCGCGCTGCAGCGTTGCTCGTCGTCGCCATAGCGGCTACGCCGCGAAGCAAGTCCCCTTGGAGGATGACTTCTCCTCGCGCCTTGCTTCGCATCCGGTTGGCGCTCCCCTAATTACCCAAGTTATTACTGCGCGGGACCTAAGCCTGACTGTTTGCGCCGGTTATTGCGCAAGCAGCAGGAATACCGTCGGCTTTTTGTGGATGTCCGGCGACTTGCCGGCCGCCAGCTGTTTTTTCCACGTGCTTGCCGGCTGGGTTTTGATCGATTCATTTGTCAGGGTCAGATCGGTGGCGACGCAAATCAGCGTGCTTGGCTGGCATAGCGATACCAGCACTTCCAGCAGGGCATTGTTGCGATAGGGCGTTTCGATGAAAAGCTGGGTTTGCTTTTCCTTGCGTGAGCGCTCTTCCAGCAGCCTG
>JAKFFK010000121.1:0-3344 GCA_036675285.1 Paucimonas sp.
GGCGGGGCAATTGGCGACCACAAGAACACCAGGCCGGCCAGCAGCAGGTAGCCGAGCCAGTTGGTCAACATACTCATAAAGACCACGCGCGTGGTGACTTCAGCCGCCAGTCCCAGCTGCGAATACAGTCGATAGCGAAAGGCCAGGCCACCCACCAGCGCACCCATGTTGAGGTTGAATGCGTAACTGATGAAATTGACTGTCATCACCTTCGGCACACTTAAGCGATGGCCGGTAGTGTGGCGGCCGATCAGGTCGAAGCAGCTGTACAGCGCATAGCTGGCGCCGGCCAATGCCGCAGCGAACCACAAGTCTTGCGGCGGACGCCTGCGCAGCGCCGCAAACACAGTACTCCACTCGATCGAGCGTGCCTGGGAGACCAGCAGGTATGCCACCAAAATAAAAAACACCGCGGAGACAAGACGTTTGGTCCATGGCCACCATGGCCTGGATGTGATGCCGCCGGCTTTCGACGACGATGCCGGTGCGGCCGCTGCTTCCTTGCCGGTATTCGGCCTGCGGTTCATGGGCATGTTGCCTTGTCCAAGCCCTCACCATGGGCAGGCGTGGCCGGCGCCAAGGTCGCCAGCCTGGGCGCATGGGCCGGCAACAGGCCGGCCCATGCCGGGTAACGGCGTAACAAATGAAACAGCACGAAACTGCGCAACTTGCGCCATGCAGTGAACTCGTTGAGGTCACGGGCCTCGACTTTTTTGCAACTGTTCGCCATCAACTCTTGAAGATTGTTGCTGAGCGCCCGGGTGAATTCGTGGTCGCGAATCATCACGTTGGCTTCAAGATTGAGCGACAGGCTAAACGGATCAAGGTTGCTGGAACCAACCGTCGCCCATTCATCGTCGACCAGGGCAACCTTGCTGTGCAATGGACGCTCACAATATTCATAAATCCGGACGCCGCCGCGCAGCAGATGGTGATAGAGCATGGCAGCGGCAGTCTGAACGATCGGCATGTCAGGATTTCCTTGCAAGATCAGGGACACTTCGACGCCGCGCCGGGCAGCTTTGCGCAAGTCGCGCAGAAAGGTGTAGCCAGGAAAAAAATAGGCATTGGCGATCACTACCCGCCGGCGCGCCAGGCGAATCGCCAGACGGTATTGACGCTCAATGTCGTTCTTGTGCCGGCCATTGTCACGCCAGACAAATGTCGCATCGGCATTGCCTGCGACCGGCAGCGACTCAAGCACAGCCGGCGCCAAACGCTGCCGGAACCAGCGACGCTCCGGTTTGCCTTCCGCGATTGCGGTTTGCATGAAGCGATGGATATGCGAGACAACCGGGCCTTCGACTTCAACCGCATAGTCTTGCTTGGCCTCCGGCCCGTAGTCGGCAAGATGGTCAGCTGAAAAATTAATCCCACCGACAAATGCGTGCATGCCATCCACTACTACCAGTTTGCGATGCAGACGACGAAAATAATTAATGCGTCGAAACAACCGCGGCGCCGGGTTGAATACATGCATCCGCACGCCAACTTCAGTCAGCGCAACGATGAATTCATCCGACAGATGCGGCGAACCAAACGCATCGACTGTGACGTCAATCTGCACCCCACGGCGCGCCGCAGCCAGCAGCGCTGCATGCAAAGCCTTGCCGACCTTGTCTTCATACAAGATAAACGTTTCGAGCAGCACTTGATGCTGCGCTTCGGCGATAGTCTTGAAGACGCGTGGAAAGAACTGCTCGCCATTCTCAAGCAGAGAAAACTTATTGCCACCAATCCATCGCTGGCTCACAACCCATTTTTCCTTTTCAATGACATGCAAAACACCGCCTGATTCTGCGGACTTGCGCAACCATAATGCCACTAGATGCCAGATTGGACGACAATCCTGATGCTTGGCTTTGAATCGCTTTTGTATAGTATGTCGCCGGCTATTCGGCAGGCGTTGCACTTCATCAACGAAGCGGCGCTTTGGCAGCGAAACCAGGAGCAGCCACGACCATCCTGCATGGCTGGTCGTCTGTCCCAATGAAAAGTTTGCAAGATCACCTTGGTATAAGATTTTATGCTTTTTGTTTTGCATTAAGAAAGTGATTGATGGATGCATGGTATGTAGACATGACCTGCATTTGCATCGAGCGGTTCCTGCATCAGGAGGCAATTCTCGATTCATTACCGCACCGGGAAAATCTCACTGCCACGTACGCTGCCAGGCAGCATTGCCGGCATGGCCGCACCAGGTTTACCTTCACATATAAAATCTTCCTGCCCTATTCATGGCCGGGCATTCCATTCTCATCTTGATCAGCGCCAATCTCTATCGGCACCGCAATAGGGTTTTCTCTTGGGCATCATGCTGCGTTAAAATAGCTTGCAAAATTGCTGCAACAAGCTGCAACAAGCTGCAACAAGCTGCAACGCTTGTGTGCCATGCCGATCAATCCATTGAATAAGTCCCACAAATGACAATTGACGCTTTTCTCAAAAAATTAGCTGATGCGCCTGAATCCATCATGTTCGATGACACGATGAACCTGATTAATACTACCTATGAATTTACGCCTGCCGCCTTTACCAACGGCGCCATGCGCAATGAAGCCGGGCAAAATTCCGGTTCCTGCAAACTGTTTGCCTTTGCCTTGTTGAATCATTTGTCAGAGCAGCAAACGCTTGCTTGCTTTGGCGCATATTACCGGGAAGATGTGCTGAAGAACCCCGATGGCAGCGACCACCAAAACATCCGCAACTTCATACAATCCGGCTGGGCCGCAGTGAAGTTCGATGCCATGCCGCTGCAAGCCAGGTAAGGTTATTTATCGTCGCGACCGTGCTGTTTTACAAGCTGTTTCGCGTCAGGGAAATGCCAGACGCGTGTCGATTTGCGCAAGCATGCATGCGCATTCAGCGCTAAAATAAATCATGTGCGCCAATTACCTTCCCGCTCGCCCGGAACGTATGCAAGAGCATTTTCGGGTGCAGCCCTTGCGGCAAGAAACCAAGCCGGAAGCCTTTCCGGGTTATCTTGCGCCAATCATCCGCCTTGCGGAAGATGGCTCGCAAGAGACCGAAGCTGTTGCCGCCTGCTTTGGCCTGGTACCGTCTTGGGCCGACCTGAAGCTAGCCAAGCATACCTACAATGCAAGGACCGAAACCGTCGGCGAAAAGCCATCGTTTCGCACGGCTTTTCGCAAGCGCCAGTTTTGCATTGTGCCGGCGGATGCGATTTTCGAGCCGAACTACGAAACCGGCAAGGCTGTTCGCTGGAAAATTTCCGGCGCCGATAAGCAGCCGCTCGGGATTGCCGGCATCTGGGATTGGCGGCCACACGGCGGCCCGGATGACCAGCCGCTGGTGTCATTCTCGATGTTGACAATCAATGCCGA
>JAKFFK010000096.1:0-19096 GCA_036675285.1 Paucimonas sp.
CAAGGGACGCGCGGTCGGCGACGCCATCATCAGCAACCTGTTCGCCGACGGCGGCGACGGCCGCATTCCGGTGGTGGCGGTGACCGGCACCAACGGCAAGACCACCACCGTGCGCCTGATCGCTCATCTGTTTACCCAGGCGGGTTTACGGGTCGGCATGACCAATACCGACGGCGTGTATATCGAAGGGCGCAGGATCGACAGCGGCGACTGCAGCGGCCCGAAAAGCGCGCGCAATGTGCTGTTGCACCCGGACGTCGATGCAGCGGTATTCGAGACCGCGCGTGGCGGCGTGCTGCGCGAAGGGCTCGCCTTCGACCGCTGCCAGGTGGCGGTGGTCACCAACATCGGCAGCGGCGACCATCTGGGGTTGAATTACATCACCACGGTCGAGGACCTGGCGGTATTAAAGCGCGTGATCGTGCAAAACGTCGCCAGCGACGGCATGGCTGTGCTCAACGCCGCCGACCCGATTGTGGTCAGCATGGCTGCGTACTGCCGCAGCCCGGTGACCTTCTTTGCCGCCGACAGCCAGCATCCGGTGATCGCCGCTCATCGTGCGCGCGGCCAGCGCGTGGTGTATGTGGACGGCGCTGCGCTGGTGGCCGCCGAAGGCGGTTTTGAAACCCGGATCGCGCTGGCTGACATCCCGATTACCGCCAGCGGCATGATCGGCTTCCAGGTCGACAACGTCATGGCCGCTGTTGCCGCCGCCTGGGGCACCGGCACCGGCTGGGACGTGATTTGCGCCGGGCTCAAGACATTTGCCAACGACAGCGACAACGCCCCCGGACGCTTCAATGTATTTGCCTATCGCGGCGCCACCGTGATTGCCGACTATGGCCACAACCCGGACGCGATCGCAGCGCTGGTGCAGGCAGTCGAATCGATGCCGGCGAAGCGCCGTTCGGTGGTCATCAGCGGCGCTGGCGACCGGCGCGACCAGGACATTCGCGAACAGACCCGGATCCTCGGCAGCGCCTTCGACGATGTGGTGCTGTACCAGGATCAGTGTCAGCGCGGTCGCAAGGATGGCGAAGTGATTGCGCTGCTGCGCGAAGGCTTGAACGGCGCAACACGCACCACGTTTATCGATGAAATCAACGGTGAGTTTGTCGCCATCGATGCCGCCCTGTCGCGCCTGCAGCCAGGCGACCTGTGCCTGGTTCTGGTCGACCAGGTCGAGCAAGCGCTGGCCCACATCGCCAAGCGCATCGGCGCCGGCTGAGCCGGCCGCACCGGCCTATGCTTGTCGTCGGCGCCGTTCGACGCCGACGACAAGCAACCCAGGCGATCAACATGGGCCACAAAAAACCTCGGTCAAACCTTCCCGCACCGCCGGGTTGGCCACTTGGCGGCTGCGGCGTCCGGTTTTGCCAGCGTCGAAGAAATGAACCAGGCGCACAGTCAAGGGCTAATGACGCCGGCAATCTATTCCGCCTATCAAAAGGAAATGGCGCAACAGGATGTTCGCTTCAAGGCCGAACGACGAGTTTATCTGAACGACGTGAAAGAAATCGGGGGAAGAACGGGGCAAGCGCATCGGCAGCCATGGCAAAAATCAAAATGCAGTGTTGGCATGTCAGTGCTTCAGGCGCAACGCACCGGGTTTTTGCGTGCACGGTCCGTTGCGGCCAGGCAGGTCATCAGACCGCCCGGCCACAACAGCTACCTTGATTAAAACCCTGTGTCGGCCGTGTCGTCGCAGCTCAGACGCAAAAATTCCATCGCGTATGCCAAACGAGCAGCCAGATCAGTCGAACTGACATCGAAAGACCGGACAATATTCTGCTGGGTCCACTCAACGCTGGTGTAGACCTGTTTGACTTCAGTGACATATTTCCAATGAATTATTTTGGTGTCGTACCACAATGGGTGCGCGATAGAGCCATAGCCAGGCGGATTGGTATGGACGGATTTAGGGCTATCGTAATCAAGGCTTGTCTGGCATTTACCTAGTGCGGAAACGCTCTTGATATGATCTGGGGGAAACTGATGCGTAAAGGTTTTGTCCCTTAGGGACTCTACCCGAGTGACGACGCCGCCGACATTCCAGCCCCACCTTGACTGCACCTGATGAGTGAGCGCGCCTTTTTGCGCAAGCTTGATAATGAACTGCTGCGCGTTTTCGGGGGTTTGCCTAGCCCCAGTTTGTTTGACGGCGGTGTTGTTTGCGCCATAGCTGGCGATGGCGGTAAACGATAACAAAACACCAATTACTACTTTGCCTAGATAAATTTTATGCATTTCCGCTTGACCTTGACAGGAAAGAGTACAGATACTGTATTAAACTTTCCTTTAAGAAAAATTGCAATGAGAAACAAGATCTTTACACTTCTTGCCATATTGCCTGGCATGGTCGGCTTGGTGTATTCCGTTGGCGCTGTAGCCGAAACACGGTATGTCAATATCGGCCCACAACGCGTCATGTCTGCGCAGGAAAAAAAAGTTGAGCAGGAAAAAGCTGCACAGAAAGCTGCCAAACAAGCCGCACGGGACGCGGAAATCGCTAATGAAGCCGAGAAGCTGGGGGGTGCGCACCGGACAAATGAAGCACGCAAGCTGATTGAAATGCGGGAAAAAGCCGCTGCAGCGCGCTCGAAAAATGGCGCAGTCAGGCAGGCTGCGGCAGACGCTACCAGGCAGGAGCAACAGCTGGCCAAGCAAAAGCAGTCGGAAGCAGAGAATGAAGCCTTAAGAGTTCGCACCGCGCATTTTCAAAAGATTACCGATGATCTTGCCAAAAAAAGAGATGGCGAATCACAGGCAGCCACTGCCAAGTCTGATCGGAAGAAAGACGCTATAAAAAAGCCAAAGAAAAAGTTGATTCAGTATCCGGAAGCAGTCATGGTATGCACCCACCCGGTCGGGCCAAAAGGGAAATTCAGGTGCGCTAACCCTTTAAGTTCGGTAAACGGCCACTTGCAAAATATAACCGGATGGCGGACTCCCCAGGAAATGGTGGTTAGTTTTAGTGCAGCTTGCCCGGCACCGCGGCCATTACATTCTTCAACACATCTGGTTTGGGGGTGCGGGTTTGCTGCTACGGGTCTCAATAACGCCAGGGATACCGGGCAAGGCATCGCCATCAGCGGCCGCAGATCCTATTTCTGTTCCCAGAAAGAAGCCAGCTGCAGAAGAACCTCGCCAGAATAATTTTTTCAGAAGTAGTAGTTGTTGGAACTGGTCGGCAAAGCCAGAAAAACTTGAAACTTATCGGGGTATCGTACAGCTGCGTGTTGCGGCCAGCGCTGCGCCAAACCAACAAAAGATAGCGGTTTAGTTCATCTAACGCGCGATGGTATCTTATCAATTGATTCAGGCACTTGACGCCCGCACTCGGGCCAGATAATGGCGTTTTCACCCTGCTCAATGCCAAAGTCCGGCATTTTTGTGGATGCCAGGACACAACAAAAGATAAATAATCGTTACAGACATCCTATAAAAAAATCACCCTGATAAGATGAAATAATTGATGTGATGCAATAACACTAAAGACAATGCGATTCGGATGCGACTGGTTCGGCTTGCTCAGCTTATATGCATAAATTTTTCTGGTCATTTTGGTATCCATTGGATGGCAGCGCCGGGCGTTTTGGCAGCCATGCCTGGCTTGACCGTTCTTGGCCGGTGCCGGCTTCAGGCAAGCAGTTGGCACCAACGCCGCAGGATGCCGGCCTTCCCGATACGCCCCCCACCTCTGAGTGCCAGGATGCGTGCCTGACTGGCTGGTAAAAAATGCTGAATCTCGACACCCCCAAGCTGCTGCGTTCCCTTGCCAAGCTGATTGAGAAACCGGAAATCAAGGCGCTGCAGTGTTCCTTGATCCAGACCCTGGAGCAACTAATCGATGCCAGGTCGATTGCCTTGTTCGACATACGCACGCTGAAGCAAGTCGCCTCCGAACATGCGCAGGATTTCCTGATCCCGGTCGGCGCCGATGACGCTTTCCTGGAGGACGAAGCACCGCCGTCCCTGCTGAAGCAGGCGCCGCAATTCGTCGAATGTTTTCAGACCCAGGATATGGTGGTGGCGCCATGCGGCGACGCGGACGGCCGGCTGCTGCGTTTCATTCATCCGATTATGGGATTGAAAGGTGTGACCGGCTTTCTGGTCATCGACGCGGCCGAACACATCGAGCGCGATCAGGAACTGGCGACCATCCTGCTGGGCTTTTTCCGCAACTATGTGCTGCTGCTCAATGATAACCAGCGCGACCATTTGACCGGGCTGCTCAACCGCAAATCCTTCGACGACAAGATCATGAAGATGATCCTGTCGCTCAGCAGTGCCAACAAGCGCGATGTCGACAAGGTCCACTATTGCCTAGCGCTGCTGGATATCGACCATTTCAAGCGCGTCAACGATACCCATGGCCACTTGCTCGGCGATGAAGTGCTGCTGCACTTTGCCCAATGCATGAATGAAACCTTTCGCGAATACGACCTGTTGTTCCGGGTCGGCGGCGAAGAGTTCGTGGTGGTGCTGCGCAATGTCGACGCCGAGCGTGCGGCGGCAGTCATGGAGCGCTTTCGCAAGGTGGTTGAAACCCATTATTTCCCGCAGGTCGGACAAATCACCGCCAGCATCGGCGTGACCTTCATTGGCCCGGCCGATTTGCCCGGCACCATCATCGATCGGGCTGACCAGGCCTTGTATTATGTGAAAGAGCACGGACGCAACCAGATTGCCTTTCATGAGCAATTGATTGAACAGGGCAAGCTGAAAAACAAGCAGGTAGAAAGCGATATCGAATTGTTTTGAAGTGATTGCGCAGCATCCGTATTACGATGTCTTGCACAGGCTGTTGTCGAGAAACGCCGGCGGCCAAAGCCGCACACATGAATGAATAAAAAATGACGTCTGTATCCCTCGAAAAAAAATGCGAGCTGCTGCAACGCATTACCAAGGCAGCGCATCTGGATGCGCTGCTGGATCTCCTCGGCGCAGAAATTGAAAAACTGGCGCTGGTGGATGGCTACATCGTCACGCTGCGCGATGTCTCCGGCGAATATCTGCAAAACATGAAGATCCGCTTTCCGGATGGTTTTCGTTATCTTGAAAAGACCTATGCCGGCTACAAGACTTCGTTAAAAGGCGACATCAACAATGCCAGCGTGCGGGCCATTCAATCGCGCAGTATTACCCGCCTGAGCGCCACAGAAGGGCCGGACAGTGAAAAGGAAATGCTGGCGCGCTGGCGGGTCGATGAATTTGTCGCGATGCCATTGTTGGCTGCCGATAATCCAGATGTTCCACCGGTCGGCACGCTGTTATTACTCAAGCACGGAAATCTGGTTGACAGTCAGACGCTGGCTATTATGGAAGAATTACTGGCGCTGTTTCTAATGCCCATCAGTTCCGCGCTGAACAGTTCGTATTTGCAGGATTTCCATGACCGCTTCCGCAATGCGGCCAGCGACCATGCGCGTGCGCTCGAATTCATTATTGAAATCAATAATCTGACCGCGTTGGAAAAAATCTTCGCCAAGTTTGCCGGTGACATTTTCCGGCAGATTGCATTTGAATGCATCGGTTTTTTCCTGACGGAAGATAATGTCTTGAAAAACAAGATGGTGGCCTGCGCCGCGCCACGCTATCAGGGCGTCTGCGACCGGTGGGCTGCCTATCTGAAGGATCAACATTACGCGCTGGAAAACCTTGACGGCGGCGTATCCCACTCGTTCATGAAGGATTCGTCATTGATGTTCCATGACGTCCAGGATCTGCTGCAGATGCCGATGTCGGAAAAGGATACCCAGACGGTACGCATCCTGGAAACCCCGCGCACGCTGCTGGTGCTGCCGATCCGCTATCAGGGCAAGCCGATCGGCAGCATCGCCTTGTTCAGCCTGTCCGGCACGGTCGATGTCTCCGAAGCGTACCTGCATTTACTGGAAAAACTGTCCGCCTTTCTCGGCACTGCCGTCATCAACAGCAACAATTTTGCGCTCAACCAGGCGCAAAATGCCGAACTGGAGCGCCTGGCAACCCATGATGTGCTAACCGGCCTGCCCAATCGCGCGCTGTTGCGCGACCGCCTGCAGCAGGGCATGGCGCGCTGGGATCGGCAGCAGCAAAAGGCCACCATCGCCTTCGTCGACCTGGACCATTTCAAGGACATCAACGACACGCTCGGCCATAGCGCCGGCGACCGGGCATTGATTGCCGTGACCAACAAGCTGCGCGCATGCCTGCGCCAGAGCGACACGGTGGCGCGTTTCGGCGGCGATGAATTCGTGCTGATTCTCGAGGATCCGGACAACAGCGATAACCATGAAATGGTGCTGCACCGGGTGCTCGATGCGCTATCCGAGCCGATCCAGGATCTGACTCAGGAACTGACGCTGGCTTGCAGCATCGGTTACAGCCGCTATCCGGAGGATGGCGCCGATGTCGATACCCTGCTCAATGCGGCAGACGCCGCCATGTATCTGGCCAAGCAGCTGGGCCGCGCCAATATCCAGTGCTATACGCCGGATATGCGGGTCCAGGCCGGGCTGCGCCTGACCATGGAAAGCAAGCTGCGGCATGCTGCCGATAACCATGAACTGCTGCTGCATTACCAGCCCAAGGTCGACTTGCGCAGCGGGCGCGTGGTCGGCGTCGAAGCGCTGGTGCGCTGGCAGCATCCGGAACTGGGCCTGGTCTCGCCCAACGTTTTCATACCGATCGCTGAAGAGTCCGGCCTGATCGTGCCGATCGGCGACTGGATCCTGCGCGCCGCCTGCACCCAGGCGCTGGCCTGGCAACGGGCCGGCATCGGCGTGCCGGTGGCCGTCAACCTGTCGGCAAAACAGTTCCAGGCGCCGGGCATTGCGGCGCTGGTGCAAAACGCACTCGAAGCGATCGGCCTGGATCCGCGCTACCTGGAACTGGAGCTGACCGAAAGCATGTCGATGGGGAACCCGGAAAAAAGCATCGAAATCATGCAGTCCTTCAAGGCGCTCGGGATTACCCTGACCATCGACGATTTCGGCACCGGCTACTCGAACCTGTCTTACCTGAAGCGCTTCCCGGTCGACAAACTGAAACTGGACCAGTCGTTTGTGCGCGACATCACTCAAAGCCCGGAAGCGCTGGCAATTTCACAGGCGGTGCTGGCGGTGGCCCACAGCCTGCATCTGAAGGTAGTGGCCGAAGGCGTGGAAACCCAGGGCCAGCTCGATCTGCTGATCGAAAACCATTGTGAAGAAATGCAGGGCTACTTTTTCAGCCGGCCGCTGCCGGCTGAACAATGCACCCGCTTCCTGCAAGAAGACCGGCGCCTGATGGTGGCGCCGGCATCGGCCTAGCGGGTGGCGTGATGCGCGCCGTTACGCATTGCGGCAAGCTTGCCCGGCGTTCCTGATGCAGTCAGCCCGTAGTTAACTGCGCCGCCACACCCGCAAGCGATTATTCGCCGGCAGCGCATGGTCGGCCACCAGCGTCATGCCATTTTCAGCGGCCAGCCGGTCGAGCGCTTCCGCATCACGAATGCCCCGGTGCGCCGCCTGCGACTTCAGCCAGGCATCGAACTGCAGATTGCTGTCGCTGGTGAATTGGCCGCCGTAATTGAACGGCCCGTAAATGCATAGCAAGCCGCCCGGCTGCAATACCCGGCCAACCCCGCGCAGCATCGCTTCGACTTCCGGCCAAGCCATGATGTGGCAGGTATTGGCGGTAAATACCGCATCGAACGATGCCGCCGCCGGCCAGTCGCCGATAGCGACATCCAGTGCAATCGGCGCCACGACATTCGGCAGTTGCGCGGCCTGCTGCCAGGCCAGGATGCTGGCATGGTTTTCCGGCAAATCGCTGGTATGCCAGCGCAGGTGCGGCATGCGCTCGCCGAAAAACACCGCATGCTGGCCGGTGCCGCTGCCGATTTCCAGCACCTGCCTGCGGTCGGCAAACAGGGTAGCCAGCACTTCAAAAATCGGCGCGCGATTACGTTCGCACGCAATAGAAAATTGCTTTGGCATGGCAGGCAGGATTCCGGTTTGGATTGAACTGGCTGCCATCTTAGCCTGATTTGGCGCGTTGAATCTCTGCGGCCCGTGCCGACCTTCAGACTGGTCGGCACGGGTGGCCTGGACTTTATATAATTACAAGGGTTCGATCTGCCGCACAGACGCCGCTGCCCGCAGCAGTTTGCGCCGCAACGTGAAATTGAATCTGCGGTAAAATAAATCCAAGCTATCGAAAATTTAAAAAGCGATTAATTGTGGCTATCGGCCTGATGCATATTATTCATTTCACGCAAGGTTCGATTGTCGCTATCATTCACCCATCAAGTCTTCATCAACCATCAACGGAGTGCAAATATGTCCCAGATTAATACCCCAGTAAAACCCTTCAAAACTACCGCTTTCCATAATGGTAAGTTCGTCGAAGTCACCGACGCCGACCTGAAAGGCAAGTGGTCGGTAGTGTTTTTCTACCCGGCCGACTTTACCTTCGTCTGTCCGACCGAGTTGGGCGACTTGGCCGACAACTACGCCGCTTTCCAGAAACTGGGCGTGGAAATCTATTCGGTGTCGACCGATACCCACTTCACCCACAAAGCCTGGCATGACACTTCGGACACCATCGGCAAGATCCAGTACCCGATGCTGGGCGACCCGACCGGCGCCATCTGCCGCAACTTCGACGTGATGATTGAAGCCGACGGCCTGGCCGATCGTGGCACCTTCGTCATTGATCCGGCCGGCACAATCCAGATGGTCGAAGTGAGCGCTGGCGGCATCGGCCGCGACGCATCCGAACTGCTGCGCAAGATCAAGGCTGCCCAGTACGTCGCTGCGCATCCGGGCGAAGTCTGCCCAGCCAAGTGGAAAGAAGGCGAAAAGACGCTGGCGCCATCGTTCGACCTGGTCGGCAAGATTTAAATTCAATCGGCGCGCCATAGCACGCGGCGCGCCCGTCTTGCCTACTTGCCGGAAGCAATCGATCGCCTCCGGCAGGTCCACCCCCAGATCAGCCTGAATTGATTGTGGGACGGAGCCAAGAACCCGCAGTACTCTGTCCTCAACCTGATAACCCGGGAGCCACAAGCTCATCCGGCGGTGGTACTGCACCCTTAAAAAAGCATCCACATCCTGAAGAAAGCGAGCACATCATGCTAGACGCAAACATCAAGACCCAATTGCAAGCCTATCTCGAAAAAGTCACGCAACCGATCGAAATCAAGGCCAATCTCAACGACAGCGACGCTTCGCGCGAAATGCAGGCGCTGCTGCAGGACATCGCCACCTTGAGCAAGCAGATCACGCTCACTGAAAAAAGCGAAGCCAGCGTACGTGCGCCGTCATTTGCGCTGAACCGCGTCGGCAGCGATATCGGCATCCGCTTTGCCGGCATTCCAATGGGCCATGAATTCACTTCGCTGGTGCTGGCCTTGCTGCAGGTCGGCGGCCATCCGCCGAAAATCGAAGCCGACGTGATCGAACAGATCCGCAATCTGCCGGGCGAATACCAGTTTGAAACCTATATCTCGCTGTCGTGCCAGAACTGTCCGGAAGTGGTGCAATCCTTGAACCTGATGGCGGTCATCAACCCGAACATCCGGCACGTGATGATCGATGGCGCCCTGTACCAGGATGAAGTCGAGGCGCGCGAAATCCTGGCCGTGCCGACCGTGTACCTGAATGGCGAAGTGTTCGGCCAGGGCCGCATGAGCGTCGAGGAAATCCTCGCCAAGCTCGACACCGGTGCCGCCGAGCGCGGCGCTGCCAAGCTGGCGCAAAAGGACGTGTTCGACGTGCTGGTGGTCGGCGGCGGCCCGGCTGGCGCCTCTGCGGCAATCTATGCGGCGCGCAAGGGCATCAATACCGGCGTGGTGGCCGAGCGTTTCGGCGGCCAGGTGCTCGACACCATGTCGATTGAAAACTTCATTTCGGTCAAGGAAACCGACGGGCCGAAAATGGCGGCCGCGCTGGAACAGCATGTGAAGGCGTATGACGTCGATGTGATGAACCTGCAGCGTGCAGAAAAGCTGATCCCGGGCGACATCATCGAGATCCAGCTCGCCAGCGGCGCCAGCCTGAAAGCCAAAACCGTGATCCTGTCCACCGGCGCACGCTGGCGGCAGATGAGCGTGCCGGGCGAGCAGGAATATCGCAACAAGGGTGTCACCTATTGCCCGCACTGCGACGGCCCGCTGTTCAAGGGCAAGCGCGTGGCGGTGATCGGTGGCGGTAACTCCGGCGTCGAAGCGGCGATCGACTTGGCCGGTGTTGTCAGCCATGTGACGCTGCTTGAATTCGGCAGCGAATTGCGCGCCGATGTGGTCTTGCAAAGGAAGCTGCGCAGTCTGCCGAACGTCAAGGTGATTACCGATGCGCAAACCACCGAAGTGACCGGCGACGGCAGCCGGGTCAATGGCCTGAACTACACCGACCGCAAGACTGGCGCCGCACAACAGGTTGCGCTGGAAGGCATCTTCGTGCAGATCGGCCTGTTGCCCAACACCGACTGGCTCAAAGGCACGGTGGCGCTGTCGAACCGCGGCGAAATCGAAGTCGATGCGCGTGGCCAAACTTCGGTGGCCGGCGTATTCGCCGCCGGCGACGTGACCACGGTGCCGTACAAGCAGATCGTGATTGCGATGGGTGAAGGCTCGAAGGCGGCGCTGTCGGCATTCGATCACTTGATCCGCACCTCGGCGCCGGCAGAAGAAAAGGTAGCGGTTGCCGCTTAAGCTGCAAGTAGGAAGAGCTGTATCAAAACGCCGGCGACAAGCCGGCGTTTAATATTGCAGACAGCTTTGCGCAGGCAGGCGCCTTACACGCCGGATGACGGCCAGTCGTTAAATGGAAACGGCAACTCTTCGGATGCAAATGTGAGGAACCAGGCAATTTGCTGCAGGTAGCGCCCGAGGCTGCGGGAAAAATCGGTCAGCCGCATATTCGGCGCCTTGGTCAGCAAGCTCAGCAAGAACTGGATCACCGCCAGCACGAACAACAGCGTGCCGCACAGTTGCAGTATCAGCGCCATCAGTAACATGTACAGACCGCGTATCCAGAGGCTGCGCTGGTCGGCCGGGATAAGGTCGTTGCTCATCGTTCATCCTTGTATCTAGCAGTATCAATCGGCTTGCTGGCCAAGATAACTGACTTCCGGCCACACCCTTGCGGCCCACGCCGTTCACTTAAGCCGCCCTTGTTTATAAAAAGTAAGAAACGGTAGCGAAAAGTAGGCGCATCTGCGAATCACCAAATCGTTCGCGCGGCATGGCGCTGAAGTCATACGATTACATGACGACGCTTGCCAGTTATCGCCCTTCCTCTGCCAGCCTTTCAGCGTCGGACTGTAACGCGGCATAGGCATCCAATACGTCCTGGGGCGGCGCTTTGGCCAGTTCGGTGATCGCTGCACCCTCACTTGCAACATGGGTCCAGTCGCTCTCGGAAATCATGCCGAATTCCTTATCGAATGAAAGCTTTACCGTATAAACCGCTTTCTTGAAATCGTCGTTTGGCGCGAAATCAATCCGTATGTCCCGATATTGCTCGCCGTCCTGTTCAACTACCATATTGCTCTTCATTAAAATTCCTCTGGGATGGCTGACGTTTGTTGATATTGTAAGCCATGGCAGGGAATTTACTGGGCCGCGCGCATGCAGGTCACTTTGGGATCTGCAATGACGTACGCTAGGCAAAACCATTTGCCTGGCGCATGGCGGATCAGTGTGAGTAAGGGAAGAGCGGGGATAGTCACGCTGCCGCTACGTGCGAATCAATTCCTTGCTCATTTCCCTTTGAAGCAGGGCCGGCATCAAATGTGATCGACATCGCTGCCAGCATCGCAGGGATTACCAGCGATGCAAGCCTGGTCCGCTAGGCGGCTTGTTCTTCCGGCAGTACCCGGTCCCACCATTGCTGCGCCTGCAGCAAGCCTTGCTTGCGTGCCAGGTAGGCGTAACCGGTATGCGCCGCCTGTGCTGTCAGGTGCCGGTCTGCTTTTGCCGCTGTCGCCAAATGATCGAGGCCCCGGTCATCGGACTCGGCCAGCAGGATCTGGCCATATTCATATTCGGCGCGCGGGAATGGCCCGCCTGACTGGCGCAGCAAGTGTTCCAGTATCGGTTTAGCCGCTGCCTTCGATTCGAATTCCGCCGACAGCAGCGCCAGTTCCTGCAAGTCCGGCAGCTTCAAATCCTCCAGCCGGATCCGGCGCAATTTTTGCAGGCGGGCGGTGGCGCGGGTGACATGCTGGTGCCGGGCCATCCATTCGTTCTTTTCCTGTTCCCACCAGCGCTGGTCGAATTCGTCGATCAACGCTCTGGTGCGTGACCCCAGCAGCGCTTCGGCAGCGCTGGCCTTGATGCAGGCTGGTACGGCGGCTTCCTCACCGGTGGCGTCGACCCGGTCGCGCAATGCCGGGTGGGTGTCGTGCAGATCCGATCGCACATTCCAGGCCAGTGCCAGGCTTTCCTTGGTGGCCCATTGCCCATAGCTGGCCTTGAATGCGGTGCGCATGGCGTTATATGGCAGGAATAACGGCTGGGCGCTGGTATCGGCCTGGCGGAATAATCTGGGCCAGAATTCTTCCTGGATCCAGCGCCCGAGCAATTCGCCGCGGATCAGGCCGGTCGCATTGGCCTTGGCGCCGACCAGTTCGGTGGCGGTCTGGTCGGCTTCGTATTCATCCTGGCGCGACAGCACAAAGGTATGCGCGTTGTAATAGGGCATGAACCTGTGCAGCATGCTGGCCATGATCGCATGCACCCAGTTGTCGTCGGCGCTGTCGCTGATCTGTTGATACAGTGCGCCGAAGGTGCGCCGCTGGCGGTAGATCCACGCACTGACCTTGCCATGGTTGCCGCTCAGGTGCCCATATTCATGTGCGACGGTCGCCAGCATTTCTTTCGGCGACATGCTCAGCATGTACGGCAGGCCAAGCATCAGATAGTTGGTGGTAGTGCCGAACAGGCCCCAGCGCGGCAACTGGCAAATCGACGCGTTGAATTCATCGTCGAGCAGCACATGATGGATCGGCGGGCCGTTGAGCTGCTTGCGCATTTTTTCCAGCGCGCGAAACAGCCGGGGCGCATCTTCGGGCGTCAACGGCTGGCCTTGCGGCACCGGCAGGCGCATGAAGAACATGCGCAGCACGACAAAATACACCGGCGCCATGACCAACGCGAACAGTACGATACGCACCAGGCCGCCGGTACGCTGTTCGGAAAACGCATACGCGATGCCGGCATAGATCAGCAGCAGCATGGCGATCAGCATGCCGAACAGGATCACATACGCAACGCTGCTGATCAGCATGACCTTGCTGCGGAAGATGACCGGGTTGACGGTGGCGTCTACCTCGAGACGGCTGACGAGTGCTGCATATTTTTTTGGCTCCAAGTCTGCCCCCGGTTTTTATCGATATGGCCTCGATTCATGTTACACCACAGGCTGTGGAATCGGTCAATGCAACATGGCCGGATTCGGCTCGAAACAACGAAGTGGATGGAGATGCGCGGCTATTTCACTTGGCGCGATGTCTTTTTATTCACATTAATTGCAGCTTGATGTACCAGCAAGGGCAGGCAAACGCGATAGACCGTGCTGGTTGCGCGGCCGCTGCGAATGCGGGTAACGTTTGCCGCAAACGCTGATGCCGGCATCAGCGCGGCCCCGCCGGGCGTTCGCCGATCTGCTGGCGCCACATCGCGTAGTACAGACCCTTGCCTTCCAGGAGCGCGGCATGGTCACCACTTTCGACGATGCGGCCCTTCTCCAGCACGAAGATGGTATCGGCATGCATGACGGTCGACAGGCGGTGGGCAATCAGGATCGTGATTTGCGTATTGCGCCTGGAGATGCGGCGCACGGTGGCGGTAATCTGTTCTTCGGTGAGCGAATCGAGCGCGGAAGTCGCTTCGTCGAAAATCAAGAGCCGCGGCTGGCGGATCAGCGCGCGGGCGATCGACAGCCGCTGCTTCTCGCCGCCCGACAGCTTCATGCCCATCTCGCCGATCAACGTATCGAGTCCGTCGGACGACTTGTCGAGCAGGTAAGTGCAGGAAGCCTGCTCCATGGCTGCCAGGATTTCCGCATCGCTTGCGTCGGGTTTGACGAACTGGATATTGTCGCGGATCGTGCCGGCAAACAGGTGCATGTCTTGCGTGACCAGGCCGATCTGGCGGCGCGCCAGGTTGTAGCGCAAATCGCGTGTCGAGATGTCGTTGTAAAACACTTCGCCGGCCGCCGGCGTATACAAACCCACCAGCAGTTTCACCAGCGTCGATTTGCCTGATCCCGAAGGACCGACAAAGGCGATGGTGTCGCCGAGCCCGGCCGAAAAGGATACTTCCTGCAACGCATAGTCGGCCGCTGCCCTGTGCCGGAAGCTGACATCGGCAAAGCGCACATGCGACACCGGGCCAATATCGACCGGCGACTCGGGCCGTTGCTCGATCGGTTTTTTCATCAAGGCCTCGAAGTTCAGCAAGGAAGCCTCGGCTTCACGATAGGCCAGGATGATGTTGCCGAGTTCCTGCAGCGGCGCGAAAATGGCAACAGAAATGAATTGCATCGCGATCAATTCGCCGGTGCTCAGCACGTCGCGGAAAATCAGCCACAGCAAGGCGAACAGCACGGCCAGGCGCAACAGGCTCAGCGTGGTGCCCTGCAAAAACGACAGTAGCCGGATGCGCTTGACCTTTTGCATTTCGAGGTCAAAGATGGTGGCGGTCTGGGCCTGCAGCCGGCGGATCTCGGCGAATGTCAGCCCAAGGCTCTTGATCAGTTCGACATTGCGCAGCGACTCGGTAATGAAGCCGGAATTGCGATTGGTTTCGCGCACGATCGAGCGCTGCTGGCCCTTGATTTCCCGGCTCAGCAGCCCGGTCAGCCCGCCCAGCACCAGCACGCCGATCAGAAATACCGGTACCAGCGCCCAGTGCTTGGTGACTGCGTACCAGGTCAGAAAGCCGATTCCGACCACTGCCGCAAACACTGTATTGATAAAGGTGTTGATGAAGCGCTGGCTGTCGGCGCGCACTTTCTGCAGCAGCGACAGCGATTCGCCGCTGCGCAGGTCTTCGAATTCCTGGAACTCCAGACGCAGCAACTGGCGCAGGCCGTCGTTGAAGATTTGCGTGCCGAGCTTTTGTACCACCAGCCGCGTCACATATTCCTGCAGCGCCTTGGCCAGCCGCGACAATACCGCCACCAGCACCGCAAGACCCAGCAACGCCAGCACGCCGGATACCAGTTCGTCATCGGTCTTGCCGGCGCGGTTGAGCGCATAGTCATCGATGATGGTGCCGAAAATGATCGGATCGATCAGCGCCAGCACCTGGCTGGCGCCGGCCAGCAGCAGCGCCAGTGCCGCCAGCCGACTATGCGGCCGCAGGTAAGTCCAGAGGATGTGCATGGGTTTTTCCTTGCTGCGCAAAGGTGCGCCGGGCCTTGTCGGAAAGATTATGGTACCGGCTTTCACTGCAGCTCAGGGTAGTGCCAAAGTATGAAGGCAATTTTTATCAAGCGCATGCGTGCTGGGTTTGAACATCCAGTCCATTGGAGATTAGCCGGCTGGAGGAACCCTATGGAAATCCGTAATCGAAGCATTCTTCTCAAGTGTAACCAGAGTCTGATTCCGGTTGTTCTTTGTATAGACCTACGCCATGACAGGGTGCACTAATTCGCAGGCAGACGAACAAGCGACGAAAGTGGCATTGCACTTGCAACAAAGTGCGGATTTAGAACGTCAAGTTTGCCATACCTTAACGGATTTCCGTCCACTGTCGTAACGTACCCGCCAGCGGCTTCAACAACTGCTTGAGCAGCGGCAATGTCCCATTCACAGGTCGGGCCCATCCGCGGATAACAGTCCATTGTGCCCTCGGCAATTTTGCACAGCTTGAGTGAGCTGCCGATATGAACGAGTTCGTGTTTTCCAAGAGATTCCACGAATCGTGCCGTATCGGCATTCATATGATTCTTGCTGGCCGCAACCCGTAAAGGATTTTGATTATTCTCAGTGCGTACGCTCACATGAACTCTCTTCGTAATCCCACTTCGTCGACGGAATGCACCAAGTTTGCGGTGGCCCCAGTATGTGACGTTTAACGCTGGCGCTGCCACTACGCCGAACACAGTAATGCCGTCCTGAACCAAGGCAATATTTACGGTGAAGTCACCGCTACAAGCCAAGAATTCCTTTGTTCCGTCAAGCGGATCAACTAGCCAGAATGTGCCTGAATCGAGGTTTCGCCGGTTCTGAGAACTATCTTCTTCTGAAACGATCCGGATTCCCGGGGTTAGCTTCGATAGTTTTTCATTGATGATTTTATTCGCCGCCAGATCTGCCTTCGTTAACGGGCTATCATCGCTTTTATCGGCAAGCCGGATACCTTTCTCAACGCCAGTTCGAACCAGATCCTGATAAATTGCCAGAATTGCGGCTCCGGCCTCGTTCGATATTTCTAAAACGTTTTGAACCAGCTGAGGTGATATAGGGGTGGCGTGCATTTTGATTGTTGGTGCATAAAATTAGGTTACATTTGTTGAAGGCCTGGGCCAAGCTCACCGCCAGTCGGCCGTCACCGTCGAGGTCGGCTAAGCTCAGCGAGCGAAATCCCAGCGGCTCGCTGGTGTCGGTACTTAGCCATCCTGCAGCCTACGCCACGAGGAGACGGGTCAGCGTTGAAACGTCGGCTGCCTCGTCCAGCTTGAATATCGCCTCCCAAATTACTTTCGCACGATCGACGGAAACGCAATCCGACGCCAGGGACAGAAACTTCTCCTTTAGTTCGGCGTCCGAAACAGGATGCTCGGGCTCGCCTTTGGGCAGGTCCCGGCGCGATGTCAGTATCCGGCCATCCTTCAGCGTTACTTCTATGATGCTGGGCCATTTTTCGTTATACAGCGCGTCCAGCTCCGCGTCCGGGGATACTTCCACCTTGGATGCGAGAGCCAGGAGCGACGCGTCCTGGATCAGATCCATCGAGTATTGCTCACGCTCATTGCGGCCCAGGGTGAGGGCCATCGCAATTGTATAGGGCGCGCTGTACTTCGCTGCCTGCACAGACTTAGGTCTAGGGTCGGATCCGCGGCTTGCGACCACGAAGGTCCGGTGCCTTATGCGTTCCACCTGTTCCGGCCTCAGTCCGTGGTCTTCTTTCAGCGCCATCACTGCATCGATGGCGGTGTGATGCTGGCGGCAACACGCATAAGGCTTGAGCCCGGTGCGCAGTATTTCAAAAGACTGCCCCAAATCCCGGAACAGACGGTCCATATCGACACGTTCCGACACCGTCTTGCAGTAGCCATACTCTCCTTCCAGGGCTGAACCAGGTCCGCCGAACCCGTGTGCCGCAAGCTCTGCAGCGTGCAGTCCGGCGTGATTCGCCCATCCCATGATTGTGTCCTTGGACGGCGCGCCGAGCCGGAAGGACTCGAAAGGCGCCAGCGGTCCTATGTAGGAAGCCGTCCCTAGCGCCCCGGCAGTCGCCTGTGCATCGAGGCCGAGCAGCTTCGCCGCAGCTGCGGCCGCGCCAAAAATGCCCAGCGTCCCTGGTGGAAGAAAAGTTCGGTCAACAAAGATGGAAGGACTGACTGCCAGGCCAACCCGGATTTGCGCCTCATAACCCAAGACCACGGACGTCAGAAGGTCCCTGCCACTCAGCCTACGAGCTTCGGCCAGTGCAAGCGCTGCAGGAATCGTGGTCACGCCAGGATGCGTATTCGATGTTCTGTGAACGTCATCCAACTCAAGGTGGAATGTCATGGTGCCGTTGGCCAGCGCCGCATACGCGGGTGAACTGCGCTTGCCTGAGCCCCAGATCAGGCAGTCGCCATACTTGCCCATGCCGGTCGCAAACTCGGTGATGCGTGCCCCGATGGATGTTGTTGAGCCAGCGAGGCCGGCACCGACGACGTCCGCTATCCTGCGCTTTGCCTCCCACACCACTTCTGATGGCAAGTTCTCGAATCTCGTGCTGACGATAAGTTCTGCGAGTGCCCCGGCCGCTATCTGCATGGTTTTCCTGACTGATCTGTTATGCCATCAACTCTGCTGCCTTTACCGGTCGCGGCCCGAACAGCGCCGAACCGACCCGGATCATCGTGCTGCCTTCGGCAATCGCAGCTTCCAGATCGCCGGACATGCCCATCGACAGCGTGTCGACCGTCGGATGCTGGGCCCGCAGCTGCTCATAGACGGCACGCGCCTCGGCAAACCAGCGCCGTTGTTCGGCCGGATCGTCGCTGGCTGGCGGGATGGTCATCAAGCCGCGCAAGCAAAGCCGGGGCAGTGCGGCAATTGCCGCTGCGACCGACAGAACCTCGTCGGCGCCGATGCCGCTTTTGTTGTCCTCACCGCCGACATGCAGCTGGATGCAGATATTCAGCGGCGGCAGCGCCGGCGGCCGTTGGTTGTTCAGGCGCTCGGCCAGTTTCAGGGTGTCGACGGTATGGCACCAGTCAAAGTGCTCGGCAACCAGCTTGCTCTTGTTGCTCTGCACCGGGCCGATGCAATGCCATTCGATGTCGGCCGGCAGCAGCGGCTGCTTGTCCACTGCTTCCTGGATATAGTTCTCGCCAAAGGCACGCAAGCCGGCGTCATACGCGGCCTGGATCACGTCGGCCGATTGCGTTTTGCTGACCGCCAGCAAAAGGATAGCTGCCGGATCGCGGCCAGCCAGCCGGGCCGCCTCTGCCAGCCGATGCTGCGTTGCCGTCAGACGGGATGCCATTGAAGTAGTCATATTTTATATCTCCTGAGTTCTATATATATAGCTTGTTTGCGTTAGCACCGGCGGTCTTTGTGCATGTGATCAGGCGCAGTCGATCACACCCATCGAGGTGCAAAAGATGAGATTCGGACGCGACAAGATGACCTCGGGGTGCCATTCTCGATTGCGGAAACGGTAGGCCTTGATCTGGCCCTTGCCGTCATCCGACGCGATCACCGCGAGCCGGCCATCGCCGTCGAGGTCGGCTAAGATCAGCGAGCGAAATCCCAGCGGCTCGCTGGTGTCGATGGCCGTGCGCGTCCACGCGGCATTGGCTGCGTCGTACTTGTAGGCGTAGAGAAAAGTCTTGCCGTAGTCACCGAACGCGAGCGAGCGCGTGCCGACCACCAATTCGTTTTCCCCATCGCCGTCGAT
>JAKFFK010000135.1:0-19044 GCA_036675285.1 Paucimonas sp.
CCGGGCGTCTATTTCTTCCGTAACCGGACCGGCGTGCCGCTCTACATTGGCAAGAGTATCAATCTGCGCGCCCGGGTATTGTCACACTTGCGCACGCCGGAAGAAATGGCAATGCTCAATCAAGCCCGCAGCGTCGACTTCGTGTGTACGGCGGGCGAAATTGGCGCGCTGCTGCTGGAATCGCGCTTGATCAAGCAATACCAGCCTGTCTATAACGCCCAGCTTAAATACGTGGCAGAGTCGTATGCGATTGGCTTGAAGGATGGCGGCACGCGCCTGCAAGCAGTCGGGCGCAGCGAAACCGTTCTGGATGATGCCGCCTGCCTGTATGGCCTGTTCGTGTCGCGCCATGCGGCGCAGACAGGCTTGCTGGATCTGGTGCGTCGGCACCGGCTATGCCCTGCCTTGCTCGGACTGGAGACATGCACTCATGGCCGCGCCTGTTTTGCACATCAGATCGGGCGCTGCCAGGGCGCCTGCGTCGGCAACGAATCCCATTTTGCGCATTTCAACCGCCTGCAGACAGCGCTCGAGCAGCTGGATGCCGGCATCTGGCCCTACGGCGGCCCGATCGGCATCGTCGAAACGCAAGACCGGTGGCGGCAAGTCCATGTGGTTGACCGCTGGTCCTACCTCGGCTCGTTGGAAGGGCGGCAAAAGAAAATACCGCTGCCCGCACACCGCCTGATCGACATTGACACCTACAAGATTCTGGCCGGCCCGCTGGCTGATGGCCAACTCAGGATCAGTCCCTGCCTAGTGCGGCAAAACGCCGCCTATTATGTCGAAGGAAGCACCGGGGAGCATGTCCCCGGTGATTGATTACTACGCAGCCTGCTTCTGACTGGCTGCGCTTTGCAACTCATGGTATAGCGCGACGAATTCCTGGCTGAGCTTGTGGCGCGCATCCATGTGAATCATCGGCAGGTTGAGGTCGTGCGATTCGCGGATCTTGATCGAGCTCGACAGCTTGCTATTGAGTACCGGCAACCCTTCCTCGATCAGCTCATCGACCAGACGCTGCGGCAGGCGCGAGCGCGGCTGAAACTGGTTAACCACAATCCCTTCGATTCGCAACAACGGATTATGGTCTGCCCTAACTTCACCGACATTGTTCATCAGCGTATACAGTGCCTGGCGCGCGAAATCATCACAGTCGAACGGGATCAGGCACACGTCGGCCGCGATCAGCGCCGATTGCGTGAAAAAATTGTAGGCTGACGGCGTATCGATGACAATTTCATCATAGTCCTTCGACAAGGCCTTCAGTGCGTCGCGCAACTTGTAGATCTTGTGACGCGACTCGAGCTTGGATTGCAGCTCGCCGATCTCCGGGTGCGACGGAATGATCGACAGATTGGCAAAGCGGGTTTTATGGACAAACCCGGCTTCCGGCTGCGGGAAGAACTGATATTCAAGCGAACTTTTGAAAAACTCCATCATGGTCGGCGCAGTTTCCCGCGCTGCATTGCCGAGCAGGTAGCGACTGGAATTGCATTGCGGGTCCATGTCGATCAACAGCGTTTTTTTATTTTCATACGCAGCGATGCTGGCAAGGTTGACGGCAATCGTGGATTTACCCACGCCGCCTTTTTGATTGAAGATGACTCGCTTCATGCTAAATGAATCCTTTGTGATGACGAAATAGAAAAAATCGGCGCCGCGGCAACACCCAATTTGGGGATTGCATATTGAAAGCTGCAAGAATGCTGACCGATGCTATTTTAATGCGCTGCCGCGCGCGCGCCTATGGAATTCAAACACCGGCGGCATCAATTGCGCGCAACATGCGTATGCCAGTTAGCGATCCGCCGTTTGCTTTGCCGCGACTGTCGTTCGCGCAGCAATTCTTCCGGACGGGCCAGCTTGCGCATGACCGGTCTGGCAGCAGCCAGTCATGCCAATTAACGCAAATATTGACTAGCATCAAACAATATTGCTACATTATCAATTTCCTGCATACAGCCGCTCCAGCGTTTGCGCCGACCAAATCAATCAAAAAAACAACCATGGACAATTCAAACCATCGCTCGATTGCCGGCAAGGTCATTGACACAACGCTGATTGCGCCGGTCAGGCTGGCCGGCGACGTGGTCGAAGACACAGCGGGCCTGCTCAAGGAAAGCGGCGAGCTGACCACCGGCCTGGGCATGGTGACCGGGGTCTTGGCTTTCACGCTCGGCCTGTTGAGCCTGCTGGGCGTGGTCGCATTCCATTTTCCGGAATATCTGACGACGCCGGAACTGCGCAAGCAGTATTCGGTGGATTTGCTGCGCCAGGTGCTGTTCGTGGCACTGGCCGTCGCCGGCGGACTGTCGCTGGCCAATGTCATTCGCGGCCGCAAGCGCAGTCTTAATATTGCGGCGCTCTGCCTGGTGCTCGCCGCCGTTGCACTGGGCGGCCCCAGGGTGCCGGTCGGGGACTTTCCCGACCACACCCCTTACATCGGCCTGGACTGGTTCATTCTCGACTTGCTGGGCTCGACGCTGATTTTCGTGCTGTTTGAAAAAATGTTTCCGTTATACCGGGGCCAGGCGATATTCCGCAAGGAGTGGCAAACCGATGTTGCGCATTTCATCGTCAATCATTTCATGGTCGGACTGATTCTGCTGATCGTCAATTTCCTTATCCATCGGGTGTTCGGCTGGATGGTGCATGGCGATTTCCAGCAGTTCGTGCGCGACATCCCCTTCATTGCGCAGCTATTGCTGTGCATACTGGTCGCTGACCTGATGCAATACTGGACCCATCGCGCCTATCACGAGCTGCCGTTCCTGTGGAAATTCCATGCGGTGCACCATAGCGCAAAAACCATGGACTGGATGGCCGGCTCCCGCATGCATGTGCTGGAACTGGTATTTACCCGCGTCCTGGTGCTGGGTCCGCTGTATGTGTTCGGGTTCGAAAAATCGGTGATGGATGCCTACATTATCGTGGTCGGCTTCCAGGCGGTTTTCAACCATGCCAATGTTCATTTGCCGTGGGGGCCGCTGAAGTACCTGATCGTCACGCCGGATTTTCATCACTGGCACCATTCGTCCGATGATGCGGCGATCGACAAGAATTACGCGGCTCACTTTGCTTTTCTGGATTATTTTTTCCGCACCGCGGTCAAGACCGATCAAAAATTCCCCGAAAAGTATGGCGTGGTGGGCGACTACGTGCCAAACGGCTTTGTAAGGCAGCAGCTGTTCCCCTTCACCAAAAACCAGAGCCGCGAATGAAGCGCCCGGCAACGGCTTTTTTCACTATGGCGGCGGTGGCAATGCAAGGGAGAATTGAAAAATGATCGTTCCCCGGTTCTGGGCCGAAGCGCGTCTGCAGCAACGCGATAAAAAACGCCAGTTCACGATTCGGCGTTTCGGCTGGTCCGACCTTAGCCTCGAAGACGCACAGGTCAATGCGGACCGCCGCGCTGCCGAGGCCTTGCAGCGCATCGGCGCCGGCGAAAAGCTGGCGCGGCGCGAGCCCAAGGCAGCGTACAACGGCGCCGAAGGCGTGCCGATCCGCGAGGAAATCGTCGACCGCCATCAGGACATCATCATCACCCGCAATGCCTATGGCGCCCAGTGTTTGAACACCCCGGACGTCTTGTTCGTCGATATCGATTTTGAACGCACGCCGAACCGCGGAACGGCTGCAGGCGTCGGCATCCTGCTGGGATTAGGCGCGCTGCTGGCCGGCTGGACACTGCTCTCGCCGGTCATCGGGATAGTCGCCGGCTTGACTGTCTGGCTGATCGGGTATGTGATCGCAGCCAGGCTGACTGCGATTGCGCTGGAAAAAAATGGCGGGGTGGAACAGCGCGCCAGAGCGCGCATTGACCGCTTCATTGGCACCCATCCCGACTGGCATCTGCGCATCTACCGCACACCGGCCGGCTTGCGCGTGCTGGCCATGCACCGCACTTTCGATCCCAGCGAGGCGGCGGTCACCGCGTGCTTCGATGCACTCGGCGCCGACCCGATTTATCAGAAAATGTGCATGAATCAGCACTGTTTCCGCGCCCGCGTGAGTCCAAAGCCATGGCGCATCGGCATTGATGCGCACCTTCGGCCACGACCAGGCATCTGGCCAGTCAGTGCCGAGCGGATTCCCGAACGCAGGCGCTGGATCGATGCATATGAACTTGCCTGCGGCAGTTTCGCCTCTTGCAGTTTCGTTGCAGCGCTCGGCAGCGATGTAACCACCGCCAAGGCGCTGCTGGTGCAGGAAATCCACGACGGCTTGAGCAAGGCGCACAGCGGGCTGCCGATTGCCTGAAACGCACCCGGCGCAGCATCGGCTGGCGCCCGGATCAACGTTGCGGTTTATTGCATCGGCGGCGGGTTGCCGCGCATTTCTTCCAGGGTGCTGCCGTTGCGGCTGGTCGGCACCAGCATGGTCGCGGTGCGCCATTCGCTGCTGGCCAGCAGCATGCGGCCCTGGCCTACGCCCGGCGCATAGCCCAGGCTCCAGTTGCCCTGACCTTTACCCGGGTGGTAATCGGCGCCGGCATTGACCACGTACCTGGCACTGGCCCGATCATCCGGCTGGCCCGGATTGTCGACCGCGAGACGAAAATCCATGGTCACGTAGACAGCCCGGACATCGGCGGCAGCAATCCCTTGCGCATTGCCGTAGCCATGATGGAAATACGGGTAAACCGGCTTCAGCGAAATGCCGCCGCTTGCTTCGCTGCGCTTGCCCGAGTTTGAACCTGCCAATGAAAACGGATATTGCCAGAGGTCGACATTCGGTGCTTCTCGCGCATCAACCTGCGACCAGGTCCGGGTGGTTTCGGACAGGGTATGCACTTGGATGTTCTTGACCTGCACGCGCGTGTTGGTTGCGCCATTGCCCTGTGCCTCGAATATCTGGAACCAGCTGATTACGGTGTTGGTCCACTCGGGTCGGTTACCGGTCCACCAGTTCGGGATCGCGTCGCCGCGCGGCGCTGTCATGATGACCATCGGGTGTTTTTGCCATTCGTACCGCGGGTCGATCACCTGCGCTTCGCTGGCGACTTGCGGTGACATGTTATTGATGACTTCATCGATGGTCATGGCTTGCGCGGTGGCGGCTGACAGCATCACTGCGGCTGACAGCATGAGCTTCTTGATTAGCTTGTTTCGAGGCGTTGTTCGCATGCGTTCTCCGGTTCCAAAAAGTAATTTAAAAATGGTGGTAAGGCTTGATCATTCGGTTGGGGCACTGTGCCAATTCAAAGGCAAAAAGCAGCCGCAAGAACCCGATGGGGGTTCCCGTAGAGAAAATTCCCGGGAGTTCAATTGCCGGAAAACCGGCGTGGGCAACTAGTAATCGGTACTGCGCAAGTGATGGCTAGTCTGGAGGCAGTGTGGGCTTGAAATGGTCAGCGTCAAAATATGATGGCGTAGTGGATAAAGTAAAAAAGCAATCGATGAATCGGGCTAGCTGACAAGCGCTTTGCCGATCTCAAAACTGGTTTTCCCGAAAGGAATTTTTACAGTTTTCATCTTCATGCTTTCAATCAATCTGTCCAGTTAGAAAGAAGCGATCTGAATCGGTTCCGCAAATAAATAAAAAACTTGAATGGTGTAAATAAGATCTACTTAAAATGAAACAGTCGATAAATTTTGGTAACCCGCAGCAAGGTTTTAGCGTGTTTTATTTATGGACTGCAACAGCAATCAGAATTTTTACGCATGCAATTTATCTGCAGAAATACAATGGACAGCTAAAGCCAATACAGAAGGCGATTCAAAGATTTGGCAAAGGGTTGCCACGCTGCATCACGAAGGTTATGGAAGGGCGTGGAATAGCATGGCGACAGCCAATTTATTAGATAGAAGAAAATATGTGCTGATGCGCGCTGACCAGCTGGCAAGCGCTAACGGCATACAGTATAGGTATAGGCACCCGACCGTTCTGTAGTGCAATTATTTTGCGCTGCTGTCAGCACCGGTTCCTGCTGGCCGCTATTGAATATTCTGCTGGCGGCTTCCAGCAATGCCGTGCTGTTTTCCGCACGCGGCCGTCCCTGAGCTGCTGCGCTAGTCGGCGAAGAAGTGTGACCATGCTGGTTTGCGTACCAGATCTGGTTCAGTTCTGCATTAAGCGCACTCGACAGTGTCGCGCGCTTGCTGGCAAATTCGCCGAAGCTGATTTTCGCCCGATACAGATCCGCGATCAGCAACTTGTTCTTTGCATAGTAATGATCGAGAGTGGATCGCATCTTGACTGGCATGTTTTGGATGCGCCAGCGCTCTCCCTTGGCAAAGCATTGATCGCGTTCTGTCACCCAAGCCTTGATGGCACTTTTTTCTGCCAGTGTCGGGTAGCGTGGATTGGTCATCATTTCCATGTTCTGGTGTTTGATGCTGCCAAGCGCAATTACCGGGCGCAGCACGCGCAAGCCATGCCGGGTTTCCAGTTGAGGGAAGCAAGTTGCAGAAGGATCCTGTGCGAAAGCGGGCAATGCGATAAGCAAAATGCAGCCGGCCAGTATGCTTTTCATGTGAACTCCCTTTGATGGTTGCCACGCTGCCCCGCAGGCATGTCAGACAAATTGCAGCATAGGGTTTACTGTAAGCCGGCTGCCGGCCGGTAACAGATAAAACTGGCGATGATTTGATCTCGGTTGAATCATCAGCGGCTGGCCGCAGGCAGCACTAACGCTGCTGGGGCAAACAAGCTGCTGCCGGTTTTTCAGCGTTGCAGCGCCTTGCATGGCCAAGGCCAAGACCGTGCCTGGTATCGAACCTCTGGCTGAACGGTGCATAGCCACGACCGCCATGCCTGTGTTGCCAAAGAAATCGCCTTTGAGATGTACGCGCGTCGTCACAGGAAGGCAGCGCGAGTCCCGGGGTGACAGCGGTTGCTGTCAAAAACAGCCAAACCTTTATTGGCTTGCGGCAAGTATTTGGCGCATTGGCTTTTCCTTCATCAAAATAAGCCATGAACACCCCTCTTTCTTTCGTAATGAAAGAGCAACATAGCCGTTACAGTCTCGGTCAACAATGCCAAGCCCGTCTCGCGGCGCTTTGGCCGATTGATTCAAGCATTTCAAATTGGGGTAACGCATGTATTCCGGAATTATTCAACTGACGCCCTTCGCCACTTTTTTGATCATCATCGTGTCGATGCAGCTCAGCGTATTTGCAGTCAGTCTGTATTTGCATCGGGGCCAAACGCATGGCGCCATCAGTTTTCATCCGCTACTGAGCCATTTTTTCCGCCTGTGGCTATGGCTGACTACGCTTGGCGTGGTGACCAAACAATGGGTGGCGGTGCACCGCAAGCACCATGCAAAGTGCGACACCGTCGACGATCCGCACAGCCCGCAAATTCACGGGATCTGGAAGCTGCTGACACAAGGTACCTTGCTGTATCGCAGCGCCGCCCGCAACAAGGAACTGGTCACCATGTATGGCCTGGGGGTCAAGGAAGACTGGCTGGATCGCAAACTGTATATCAAGCATGTTTTTGCCGGCGCACCGCTGTTGCTGGTGATCGAGATGCTCTTGTTCGGCGTCTCGACCGGAGTCATGATCTGGTTGTTCCAGATCGCCACCGTGCCATTCTGGGCTTCCGGCTTTGTCAATGGGCTGGCCCACTATATCGGCTACCGCAACAATACGACGCGCGATGCATCGCGCAACCTGTTCCCCCTGGGCTTGCTATTTGCCGGCGAAGAACTGCATAACAATCATCATGCGCGCCCGGGTTCGGCCAAACTCTCGATGAAATGGTGGGAATTCGATATCGGCTGGCTGGTAATTCGCGTGCTGGCCTTTGTCAGGCTGGTCAAGATCAATCGGATATAAACCGCGCCTTTTGCCCGGATTCACGGCCGCCGTCCCCGGCGGCCGTTTTCCATGGAACGGCGCATTTGGCTGGCGCCACGACGCCAGCCGATGCACATGGCTGGACATGACACACCCCTGGCAATCGGGCTCACGGCGCAGCGCGCCGCTTGGCTCTATAATGCCGTCACACTTTTCAAGGAAAATCCATGACCATTTCCATGTACGCCGCCTCCGTTCCTGTTTTCAAACAAATGCTGAATAGCCTGACAGGTATTCTGGCAAAAGCGGAAGCGCACGCTGGCGCCAGAAAGATCGATCCGGATGCATTGCTGCAGGCGCGCTTGTTTCCAGACATGTTTGCTCTGGTACGCCAGGTGCAGATTGCAGCCGATTTTGCCAAGGGTGTCGCGGCACGCCTGGCTGACGTCGATGTGCCGGCGTATGAAGACACTGAACAAAACTTCGCCGATCTGCAAGCGCGCATCGCCAAGACCATCGCCTTCATCGATACCCTGACGCCATCGCAAATCGATGGCAGCGAAACACGCGAAATCATCTTGCGCCCGGGGACCCCCAAGGAACAAAAACTCGCCGGTCAAACCTACCTGTTGCATTATGGCGTGCCACAATTCTTTTTCCATGTGACGAGCGCCTATGCGATCCTGCGCCACAATGGCGTGGAAATCGGCAAACGCGACTTCATGGGGTCGTATTAACCATCGGGTGGCAGCGTCGCAATGATTTCATGAAGCATGATGCGGCCACCCTTTCTGCCTGGCGCCAAGCACGATGATGCCTTTATGATAAAGGCATCGATCAGCCTGAATTACCGCCTGAAAGTTAAGCGCCTGCGATAACCAAGAATGACATAGTGTTGCTGCTTGCCTTCCTGGTTTGGTGAAATCTTCCAAAGTGCTAGTGAATACCTGTAATTGTGGACGAATATCGCTTATAGTTTCCACTTGGAAATTCCCTCTCATTGCACCAAATGAAGCTCCCCTTGGCCGCCCGCATCCCGCTGCGCAAGCAGATCCGGGTAATGCTGTCCATTTTGTTCTGCGCACTGTGGCTGCTCATTGCTTTCAACCTGCAGCGCCTGCACCATCACACCGTTGACAGCGCCCGCACTGAAAACCTGAATCTTGCCCATGCATTTTCAGAAGAAGTGCAATCCTCGATCAACGCCGTCGATTACACATTGATTGATTTGCGTGAGCGCTGGCAAGGCGGCCCTGCGGCATTTGCTGCCGCGGTACGCCGACGTCAGGCTTATCTGGAAAACGAGATGGTGTTCCAGGTCTCCATTGTGGATGCAAGCGGCAAGCTGGCGTTTTCCAATGTCAATCCATCAGCCAAACCGCTTGATTTGAGTGACCGTGAATATTTCCGGATGCATCAGCAAAGTACCATCGACCAACTCCACATCAGCGAGCCGCTGCGCGGGCGCATCTCCCAGCGCTGGCTGATCCAGTTTACCCGGCCGCTGCTGGATGCAGACGGCAAGTTCGATGGCGCGATCGTGCTATCGGTGGCGCCACAATATTTTTCACGCTTTTATGAAACCATCGATCTGGGAGCCGATAGCACGATTACGCTGGTGCGCAACAACGGCGATATCCTGGCGCGTTCACCCAACCCGCCGCTGGCCATGGGTAAAGCGCTCACCGGCAGCTTCCTGAATGCAGGCAAGGCCATCAGCGGTATCTATCAACAGCCGTCCGAGGTCGACGGCATCGAACGCCTGTATGTATGGCGCGCGCTACCCAAATATGACCTGCGGGTGATCATCGGCCAGTCGCTGCCTTCCTTGTTTGATGCCTATTACGAGCAGCGCCGGATTTACCTGCTGGCTGGCGTGGGCATGTCGGCGTTGCTCGGCTGGATCTGGTATTTCATGATCACCGGTTCACGCCAGCGCGCCAGGTCACTCACCGAGCTGGCAGAAAGCGAAGCACGCTGGAAATTTGCGCTTGAAGGCGCCGGCGATGGCGTATGGGACTGGAACGTGCAAACCGGCGACGTGCTGTTTTCCAGACGATGGCAAGAAATGCTGGGGTATGCCGAGAATGAAATCGCACCGCACATGGGCGAGTGGCGCAAGCGTGTGCATCCGGATGATGAGCAAGAATTCACGGCAAGCCTGCAGCGCCATCTGGATCGCCAGACGCCAGCGTTCATCCAGGAATACCGGATCCAATGCAAGGATGGCGGTTTCAAATGGGTACTGGCGCGCGGCATGGTGGTCAGCCATGGCGAGCAAGGCGCACTGTTACGGATGGTCGGCACGCAAGTCGATATCACTGAACAAAAAACCAATGAAGAAAGCATTCATCATCGCGCGCAGCATGATGCGCTGACCGGCTTGCCAAACCGGACGCTGTTGACCGACCGCCTCAGGCAGGCAATCATCAAGGCAAAAAGGGATACTGCCTGTCTGGCGCTGATGTATCTCGACCTGGATAAATTCAAGCCGGTCAACGATACATACGGACACCCGACAGGCGACCTGCTGCTCAAGGAAGTGGCGGCCCGCATGCAGAAATGCCTGCGCGAATCCGATACCGTGGCGCGCATAGGAGGCGATGAATTCGTCGTGCTGCTGCCGGCAATTACGGCGCAACAGGATGCCAGGCTGATCGGCGAACAGCTGCGCAGCGCCTTGAGCAAACCCTTTGACATTGCCGGCCACCGGTTGCATATTTCCGCCAGCATCGGCATTGCGGTTTATCCAGTTCATGGCAACAACGAGACTGCGCTTTCCACTAATGCCGACAAGGCAATGTACCGCGCCAAGGAAAATGGCCGCAACGCCGTTGAAATTTACAAGCTGGATGAGGCTTGAAAGCCGGCCGCATGCCTGGCCGCTAGCGCATCGTATTTCCCAGCCAGTTTGACTCCAGCTACTCTTGGCCGTGCACAGCAATGCCATAATTGGCACGCTCATACGCACACGCAAACCCAGCCCGCATCAGGTTTTGGCACGAAGTGTTAAAGCTCTCGGTTTCTGCCACAAAATGTTTGATGCCGAGATCCAGCCCGTCGCCAATGCGGCGCGCAATCAATGCCTGCTGCGTACCCTGGCGGCGATATTCCGGCAAGGTCGAACCGATCCCCATCCATGCAACGTCACCATCCAGATACATTGCCGCAGTGCCTGCCGGCTGGCCATCGACATATGCCAGATAATGGCGCCAGCGCGGAAAGCCGACAGTGGCCGCCATCCAGTGCGCAATGATCGGCGGGCGTCCAAAGCCGCGCGCCGACACGTCGCCGAACACGGCCGCATCCCTTTTTCCCACCAGCCGCACTTCGCAATGCGTGTCGTCTGGCACCGGCGGCGCATGGTCGCGCAGCAGTTTGACCGTATATCCACGCAGTACCAGGCCGGCGTCGGCCAGCCATTGCTCCAGCTCGGCGGGCCGGGCATACGGACTGATTTGCAAGGCAAAATTTTTCATGCCTGTGGCCACGAATTTTTCTGAGAGCGTGCGTATTTGATCGCGCGTGCAGCGCGAGCCCAGGCCCAGCCCGATGGCACGGTTGCTCAGCGGCGCATCCGCAACCAGGCAATGCGATATCACCACGCCTTCCTGGCGTTCGATCGACATCTGCAGCGTACGCGCCACTTCGGCCGGCACGGCGCGGCACAGCTCTTCCCAGGAATTTGCATCGATTTGCTCCAGTGCCAAGCGTAATTTTTCGTTCAATAGTTTTTCATTGATGCTGCTCATGGCTCTCCCTGTTCAAATATTGGCCGACGCCAGACGGCCTGCCTTGCTGCTCACACCCCAGGCGCTCAACAGGACCGCTGCATACGCAAGTGCCAGACCGATGAACATGGCGCCATAACCGGCATGGGTAATCAATGCGCCAAGCCCGATCGGGCTCAGGCGAAAACCGACTTCAAAGGCAGCCACCAGCCAACCGGCCATTCTGCCCCGCTCCTGCGCCGGGACACGCTCGAAAGCCAAGGCGCTCAGCGCCGGATAAAGCCAGCCGTAGCTCAAGCCGAATGCCAGGCCCAGCCACACTGCCTGGTGCAGCGTATGCATCAAGGGCACCAGTAGCAGCGTCAACAGCAGTATCAGGTGGCAGATGGCCAGCACCCAGGGGCGCAGCAAGACAGCGGCAAAATAACCGCCGACCAAGCGCACCAGCGCCACCACCAGCAAGGCCGGCGTGATGAACCAGGCAGCAGCAAACGGCGCCGCGATGGCACCGCTGTGGCCAAGATAGTCGATAAAGGCAGGCAGAAATTGCGTCACCCCGGCGAACGCCATGCCTACCGCGGCAATTGCCCACACTTCGCCGGGCCAGCTCGGCTTGACGTCGGATAGCTGCGGCTGCTCCGGCAGCGTGGCTGGCTTGACTGTCCAGCAAACCCCCAGCACGACCACCACCAAACCAATCCCGGCCGCGCCGAACCAGAATACCGTCGCTCCCTGGTAATACGCCGCCTCGCCCAGCGCACTGCCGGCAGCGTTGCCGATCTGGATCACGACTGCAAGCCAGCCGATCAGTTTGGCGCGTTGCAGCGGGTGGTCCACCAGGAAGGCTGCCTGTGCGAACAGCGTGCCAAACACCATCGTATGTCCAACCGCAAACACCAGGCGCAGCACCAGCATCCAGATCCCGACCTGGTCGACCGTCAGCATCAGCGCATTGCTCAAGGCTGCCAGCAAGCCGCCGATCAGCATCGGCCAGCGCCCTCCCAGGCGGCGGTTCCATTCCCCGACTGCGCCGGCCAACAGCAGCGCCGGGATCAAGCCCAGCGCCAGCAGCCATCCGACATCTTGTGCGCTGCCGCCCAGCCCCAGGATGATGCGCGGGAATTGCATCAAAAAGGCACCGGAACAGAAATAAATGCCGGCTATCGTCAGCAGAAGCAGTACCGGCCAGCGCGGCAACGGTGGCATTTCAGTCATGTAGCCACTCCAATTATTGTGATGGCAAAAGCATAATATGCGCTAAGATATTTGACGATAAACAAGAACGCTTAACTGATATAAGAAAATGAATATCGACGAACTGGACTTGAACCTGCTGCGGGTGTTTGATGCCGTCTATCGCGAACAAAGCCTGTCGCGCGCCGCCCAGCGTCTGGGTTTGAGCCAGCCGGGCATCAGCCAGGCCTTGAATCGCCTGCGGCAACACATCGGGGATCCGTTATTCGTGCGCCAAACCCACGGCGTTGCGCCGACTGCCTACAGCGATGCCATCGCCGAACCGATCCAGCGCGCGCTGGAAAATTTACAGGCAGCGCTACATACCCGCACGGTGCAGGATCTGCGCCAGATCGACCGCCGCCTGCGGATCGCGATGAGTGATTACAGCGAGAGCCTGATCCTGGCGCCACTGATACGCCTAATCGACGAACAGGCGCCGAAGCTGCAGATTCGGGTGGTGCCGGATGATCGCGTCAATCTGCACACTGCCATGAATGATGGCGAACTCGATCTGGTCATTGGCGCGATACCGCCGCTCGATGAACAATATCGGCATCAGGATTTGTGTACGGAAGAATTTGTCTGTATCGTGCGGCGCGGCCATCCCGTGATCCAGGGCCATCTGAGCCTGGACCACTACAAACAGGCGCGACATGTCGGGATTGCCGTGCGCGCGGCGCAACTGTCGAAAATCGACCAGGCTTGCCAGCCTCACGGCTTCCAGCGCCAGATCAATGTGGTGGTGCCGAACTTCATGGCACTACCCTTCATCATTGCCGCCACCGATTGTGTGGCGACCATGCCGCGCCGCCTGTTGCGTCTGGTGCCGCCGCATCTTGGCTTGCAAATCCTGCCAGCACCGATCGCGCTGCCGACGCCCACCATCCGCCAATACTGGCCCGAGCGTAACCACCAGGACATGGTGTGCCGCTGGATGCGCGAGCAGATCTATCAAATTTGCCAGACACTGTAAGGATTGAACGATTGGCGGGCGCACCGGATGCCATCCTCGGCGCGCCTATCGCAAGCGCTGCCAGCCTGCACAAGATGCCGATCGGAAGCGGATGAACCGCACAATACCGGATGCGCCAGAAATTCATGCAACTCCCAGCGCAGGCGGCGGAGCCTGGCCGGATTGGGCCCGCCGTCAGTCGCCAGTCAGACTGGCATCATCTGTTGCCGACTGCGCTGGTATAGGTCGCGACCGGCGACACGACTTCAATTCCAGTGGTGCGCCGGTGTTTCGAGAAAAAATCCCACATCATCCGGCTCGCGTCCGGCCCCTTGGCGTTACTGAAATTGGTCGATGCATCGCCGCCGCTCCATGCATGGCCGAGCTCGCTGATCTCGCACACTTTCAACAGCATTTTTTTGCCTGAATAGTATTCATAGGATTTGTAGGCATTGCCGCCGCGCGGACTGGCCGGCTTGTCGGCAATTGTCACCAGCATGGTTTCCCTGGCATGCCCGGCCAGGTAATTCAGTTCACGGAACTGCTCGGCCAGATGGGCCAGGTTGACTGGCCGGACAATGCTGTCCTGCTGACCATGCAGCAGAATCGCCGGCATCTCCGGAAAATGCACGATGCGGGCCGCGGCATCGTGCACCGTGCTGCGTAACACATCCACGGCGCCATGCTGCATCACCGAGTAAGCCTCCATCGGCGTCTGCGCCGCACCGAACACCGAACCGGAATGCATGCCAACCGCTGCAATCAGGTGCGGATGATTCAGCGCGATGATATTTGCCATGGCGGCGCCGGCGGAGATGCCGGCAATGTAAATCCGGCTTTTGTCAAACGTGTACTTCTCTGCGACGCTATTGATGATCGCCACCACTGACTTTACTTCGGCCCCGCCATCCTGCGTCGATTTCTTGTACCAGCGCCAGCATCTGCCGGCATTATGCGCAGCAGTCTGCTGCGGATAGAGCACCGCGAAACCCTTTTTTTCCGCAAGCTGGTTCATGCGTGTGCTCTGCGCGAATTGGGTTGCCGTCTGCGCACACCCATGCAGCATCACTACCAGCGGCATCGGCGATGTCACAAGCTTGTCTGGAATATACAGCCAGTAATTCATCCTGGCGCCCGAGCGCCCGCTTTCCAGCACCGTCGTCGAAGAACTCGACTTCAGCCATTTGCCAGGCGCCGGCGACACATCGTCGCGCGAGGGTGGTTTGAGTTTAGGGCGCACCAGCAACGGTAGCGACCTGGACTTGATTGTGGGCGTGAAACGAGCAAATCGTGCTGCCGGATTCGGCAGGAGGAGTTTGACAAGTTTCTTATTTTGTCTTTGCTGCGTCTTGATGATGCGCTCGACGCCCTGCCCCCAGAAACCGGTAAATTTCTTGATTAACATTCACATCCACCTCAGACAATTGCAGATCATACCGCAAGGAAATTTTCTGCAACAGCGGTAAATTGTGATTCACCCGTGTTCCGATTTTATCTATAGAAAAATGCATAACGAATTCGTTTTTTTGCAACAGGCAAAGACGCAGACACTCTTCTCCATGGTGCGATTACTTGACCACGCGCCGCGCATTTTGCTTGAATGATACATACGCGCAAAGCAATACATACACCATTCTGGATTGCCAGTCTGGTCAGGCGATTGGTTGGCACAGCTGCCACTTGCGGGAAATGGGCGTAGCGATTTTGGCACCAAGTAAGACTGCAAGCACGGGATGAAAAATCGCTTTTTTTTTGTGACCTTATCTAATACGCTGTACTCCCATGGACCGCCATGTGTGCATGCAGCGGCGTCGGTTGACGTCATGAATTACGCCAAAGTGCCGGCTATTGGCAATGAGGCGATAGTGGGACCAACATTTACGCAGATTGCGTACAGATCGTATCGTGTCGCCAGGCATAGGCATGCAGGAGCGTTTGCGAGCCCCCGAATCTCGGGGGTGGCCGCAAACCGACCGGCAGAATGTCAATGGTAGTAGCCGGTACGCTGCAAATGGATGAGGCCGCTATCTGGCCGGCCAGGGATCAGTTCGGCTTCGATGTCGAATCGATTGTTGGATCGGAAGATGCCTGCTCCGGCCGCTGGGCCGTCGGGGGCTGGCGACGGTCGATCGATTCACGCTGAATTGTGCGGCGATCAGCCATCCGTCTTTCGATGAATTTATTGAAATCATAGCTGGCGGCTTCGAATAATGTGTCAGGACGAGTCATTTGTGGCTTCCTTGTCGGGGTGAAAGCTTTTACATAATCCGGTGAAGGATTGCGTAATACAGCTTTTTAACGGATCGTTGTTCATAATCATCGCTTTCCTGGCCGCATCCACTTTGACCTCTATCAAAATCTCACCTTCAAAATACTTTAACCTTCACGCTGTTATGCATTTAACCACTTTCCCTACGGGAATTATTGGGCTTCATGTTCACAGCTTTTGAATAGTGGTTGATGCAAAAAATATTTTTAATAAAGGCCGGTCATGAAAGTCGTCGCTTCTCCTTCCGAATTACATCTGGATAATGCACACGTTAAAAATCTTTATCCGCAATTATTTACCAAACTTGCAGAACTCGATTGCGCTCCGGCTACAGACTTTGAATTGCTTTTCCCGCAATTCACTGCAGAATTGGCGCGTGATTTTTTAATGGAAGAACAATTCATGGAAGGCCTCGGCTTCCATGAATTGAAAATGCATCGTGCCCAGCACGCTGAACTACTACGCTTGCTGCATCACGCGCAAGCGCGCCTGTTGATCGGTGACCATCATCTGAGCCGTAAGATCTTGCCACTCTTGTCGCAATGGCTCATCCATCATATTTCCAGCATGGATGCAGCCTGGATCATGATTGCGCATGCTGCCAACTCGCAGCAGCAAGCAATGCTGCGCAATGCAGCCTGAACGTTGAGGCTGCGCAAAAAATCATTTCCTTAAATGAAGAACCGATAAAAGCCATTAATTCTAAAGGCATCCAAATACCAAAATATCGGAATGTAGGATTTTTTGCACAAGCTACACGACCTCGTTAAGCATTTGCTTCTGCAGTGACATTTGTTTGCGATGCCAGAGCAAAGTAAACCGTGAATTCAGGAGGAAGTGCAATGAATAATGCAGCCATAATTTGCTGCACTTCATCTGACAGCTGCTGTTTCACTTCATAACTTTTGATGAGATATTTATTGAGACAACCCATAAATATTTCCTACAGACATTTCTTAAAAAATCGGTTCACCAGGATTTTTTCACGGCAGGTAGTATCGACAATAAATCCACAATAAAAACTACCAACAAAAAACCGGCATCAGTTACACTAAAAAGAAATAGTCGCGCATTATCCGACCGGAACTGACAGCAATCAATAGGTTCAAATACGGCTTCAATATCTTAATTTAGATGCCGGATGAAAACACCATACAGTTTTCGCTGACCGACTGCAGCAGATATGCAAACAGGCGGTTATTCTTGCGTACGGCAAGTTCCTTCACAATCCATTACCATCCGTGCTTTATCCGGATGAATTTTCTGTCCACAACCGATTCAATTCATTTATTTCTGTTAGGAATATCTTATGGCAACCGTCCGAATTGCAACAACCGAGGTGCAGGTCGACGAAATGATTTACACCTTCAGCACACCTGATCGCGCCGATGCGTTTGAAGCCTGCGTGGCAACGGTCGACTTGGTCCACTGCGAGCGTGATCATGCACCGATCGGCATGCGTGCGGCCGATCATGTAAGCCAGGTAAGCTTCCCGTACGGCGCCACTCCAGCCGAAGATGGCGGGATTCATTTCAATGCGGTAGTCGACGGTAAGCCGATCCCTTGCCGGATTAGCCGATTAGCGCTTGAAGAGCATTTCGGCGCGCGTGAAACAATTCGTCCGCTAGACGCATATGCGCAAAGCCAGCAAAAAATCCATGCGATTGCCGAACGCAAGTTGCGCAAGCAACCGCAGGAGCAAGTATTGATCGATACGCAGGATGTCGGCTAGCAAGCCGTCCAGTTAGCCTGTGTATAAAAATTGATGGATTTTTTATATGGGAAGGCTGGAGCAGGCGTTTCGAATAGCATTTCATTTAGCCGCCTAACGGTACTGTTGCGTACGGTAGCGCTTGCAAACGGTTAGGCGTCCTGCAAGGATAGGATGTGCAGTGTCGATGTTTCTGGTGTTGGTCGGCTTCCTGGCGACGGCACAATATGTTTTCGGCGCCAGCATTTTCTTGCTGACGCTGGCGCTGCTGTTTTCTCTATATGAAATTACCATCAGCACCCGGACCATCCAGATCAAGCCGGAGGATATTGAACAGAGCCTGCAAAAGCATCGCTGAGTGCGCGCTACCGTTTCCATGGCCACGATACAAAATTATCTGAAAACGTACTACAATTTTGCTGACGGCTGCCAACCAGGCTGATCGTTCTTGTGCCCGACTTCGCTGAGTATTCGACATGTTGATCAGAAAACTGCTTGCTTCGTGGCAGATCCCGTTTTTCTGCCTGATGCTGGCTGGATGCGGCGGCGTATCGCTATTCGCTGTATTTACCGACGACAATTCGCAACTGCTGCCGTTTCAAGTTTTTGAGAAAACGTCGGCTTCGGCAATCAGCGAGCGCCGCATGGTCGTGATCAGGGATTTGACTGCATGGGAAAGCTTATGGGCAGAACATGTGGCCAACCTGTCTCCACCTTTGGCACGACCTGCGATCAATTTTTCGCAAGACATGGTGATCGGTGTTTTTTTGGGAAACCGCAGCAATGGCTGTTACGCGGTGTCGATCGAATCAGTGTGGCATCGCGACGATCCAGAGCGTATCGAAGTCACCTTCCGTGAATCGCCCCCAAGCGTCGGTGACGTCTGCACTACGGTGATCAGCAATCCGGCAACATTCATCATCACGCCGTATTCGCCGCTGCCAGTGTCATTTCTCCAAGCGCAATAACAGGCGCCACCAATCACTGACTGGCCGCCCATGCGTCGCGCAAAGGAATCCCTGAAGCCTCTGCGTGACTGCACATCGGCTTCAGGCATCCCGTCCGATATAGCACAAGCCGAGTTTGCTTGCAAACACAGCTGGCATCCTGCACGGCAGATGAATAACGCAATGTTGCGCATCGGCTTACACCGACAAAAATCCTGTTTGAAATTTGCCGGTGAGCAGCATTGCGTTAGTTATCCAGCCGCCCTGTTTCGGGCGCTACCAGCTTAATGCATCGGCCCTGCCTGATGACTGCTGCTGGCGCTTTCGCTGGCTTTTGGCTTGCCTTGTGCATCGCTCAAGCGATACTTGGTACGCCGGTCACCCATCAAATCACGCAAGTCACGAATGCTCATGCCAGTGACTTCGTGCATCCGGATCAATAAGGATGCG
>JAKFFK010000239.1:0-3324 GCA_036675285.1 Paucimonas sp.
AAAAGCTGCAACCCACAGATTTTATGAGTTGCAGCCTTGAATCCTTGGTGGTGATAGGTGGACTTGAACCACCGACCCCAGCATTATGAGTGCTGTGCTCTAACCAACTGAGCTATATCACCAGTAAGCCCTCTAGTATGCGATGACAGCACGCAATTGTCAAGCCGGGCCGGTAAAAAACAAACCATGTGGAAATGGCGTAAGTGCTTGAATACATGGTGGAAACCCAGTTTCTATTGGGTCACGCTTGCTGTCACCTGCTGCAAAACCAAAGCAGTTGCCCGTGAATCGATGCAATCGATGATGTGCCGTTGCGGCATCGAACGCAGCCAGGTTAATTGCCGTTTGGCTAATTGGCGTGTGGCGGCAATCCCCTTGTCGCGCAAGGCAGCAAGATCATAGGCGCCATCCAGATATTCCCATGCCTGACGGTAACCAACACAGCGCATTGATGGCAAGCCCAGGTGCAGGTCGCCGCGCGCGCGCAGCGCTGCCACTTCGTCCAGCAAGCCGCCAGGATGCTGCAGCATCGCATCAAAGCGCGCGGCAATCCTTGCATGCAGGATGCTGCGCTCCGACGGTTCGAGTGCAATCGACAACAGCGCAAACGGCAAACTGGTTTTCGGCGCCTTGGCCAGCAATTCGGACATCGGCTGACCGGTCAGCGCAATGATTTCCAGTGCCCGCTGGATGCGCTGCGCATCGTTGGGTTTCAGGCGCGCCGCAGTGACCGGATCCAGCACCGCCAGTCGCGCATGCAGCGCCGGCGTGCCGAATTGCGCGGCTTCGGCATCGAGTTGGGCGCGCAGCGCAGGGTCGGCGGTGGGCAGTTCATCCAGGCCATCCTGCAAGGCCTTGAAATACAGCATGGTGCCGCCGACCAGCAGCGGCAGCTTGCCGCGCGCCTGGATTGCTTCAATCAGCCGCAGCGCATCTTGCCGGAACTGCATTGCTGAATAGGCATCGGCCGGATCCAGGATATCGATCAAATGATGCGGCACGCTAGCGCGTTCTTGCGGCGTCGGTTTGGCGGTGCCGATATCCATGCCGCGATACACCAGCGCCGAGTCGACTGAAATGATTTCAGACGGGATATGACGGGCAATTTCCAGCGCCGCCGCGGTCTTGCCGGATGCCGTCGGGCCCATCAGCGCGACCACCACGGGTTTTTCGATTGCGCTCATCGGCTTGCTTTCGCCAGAATCGGGGGGAGGCAGCGCGCAGCGCTGAACACCAGCAAGCCCATGATGCCGGCGATTACCGCCAGCGGCATAAGCGTGCCGTTATAAGTGGCGCCAACCAGTGTGCCGACAGCAAAGGCGACTGCCATGTTCAGCGCGCCCATGATGCCGGCGGCGGTGCCAGCCTGTTGCGGAAACGGCGACACGGCGCCCGACTGCGCAATCGGGAAATTGATGCCATGCGCGCCCATGCTCAAAAACATGGCTGCCAACACCAGCGTCCAATGGGTCACGCCGATCGACACCAGCAACAAAAACACGCTGCCGGCTGCCAGCGATGCCAGCGTGCCGATGCGAAACGCAGCGGCTTGATCGATCGATGCCAGCAGGCGTCGGCACAGCATGGTGCCGAGCATGTAGCCGGCAACACCAAATGCAAAGCAATAGCCGAACCACGCTGTGGGCACCTGCAATACCTCGATTAATACCAGCGAAGAGCCGGAAATGAATGCGAAAATCGTGCCGTACGAAAATGCGCCCGGCAATGCATAGGCCCAGAACGATGGCGCACTCAGCACTACGCGGTAATTGGCGCACAATCCGGCAATATCGGTGGCGCGCGGATCCTTGTGCTGATTGGTTTCCGGCAGGCGCCAGTAAATCATCGCCACTAACCAGATTGAAAACACTGCCAGCGCGACAAAGGCGGCGCGCCAGCCGAATGCGACCTGCAGGTAGGAGCCGAGAATCGGGCCGAGCAGCGGCGCCAACGCCAACCAGGTGCTGGATTGGGCAATTACCTGCGCGCTATGGTCGACCGCATACGCATCGCGCACGATCGCGCGTGCGACCACCACGCCCGAGCAGGCGCCTAGCGCCTGCAGAAAGCGCGCCATGATCAGCAATTCAATCGAGGGTGCGATGCTGCACAGGATGCTCGCCAACAGATATAGCGACAAGCCGCACAGCAGTACCGGGCGCCGGCCGAAACGGTCGGATAGCGGGCCGACCGCCAGCTGCGCGCTGCCAAAACCGAGCACGAATAGCGACAGCGTCAGTTGCACCGTGGCGGCCGGTGCCTGGAAGCTACTGGCAAGACCGGGCAGGGAAGCCAAGTACAGGTCGGTCGACAAGGGCTGCATCATCAGGCAAGCTGTGATCAGCAGCAGCAATGGCGCCTGCCTGAATGCGGCAAGCGGAATCGGGCCGGCAAAGCTAGTGTGGGTATTATTGGCCACGCAGGAACAGCTTGTCCAGGTCCGACAAGGCTAGCTGTACCCAGGTCGGGCGGCCATGATTGCACTGGTCGGCACGCTCGGTGGCTTCCATCTGGCGCAGCAGCGCATTCATTTCCGGCTGGGTCAGCGCGCGGTTGGCGCGTACGGCGGTATGACATGCCAGCGTGCCGAGCAATTCATTACGGCGCTCGAGCAGCACGCGTGAACCGCCGAATTCGCGCACGTCACGCAACACGTCGCGCGCCAGGGTTTGTGCATCGGCATTTTTAAGCAATGCCGGCACCGAGCGCACCGCCAGTGTGGTGGGCGACAGCGCGGCGATGTCGAAGCCGAGCGCCTGCAGGGTGTTCTGGTGTTCTTCCACCGTGCCGACCTCGACCGCATCGGCGTGAAAGGTCACCGGAATCAACAGCGGTTGCACCTGCAGCGCATCCTGGTCCAGCGCCGTCTTGAATTGTTCATACAGAATACGTTCATGGGCTGCATGCATGTCGACTAGCACCAGACCACTGGCATTTTGTGCCAGGATGTAAATGCCATGCAACTGCGCCAGCGCAAACCCCAAGGGCACTTCATTTGCGGTGTCGTGCATGGGCGCGCCGGCGCTGGCGGCAAAACCACTCACGAACGCCAGATTGGCGGGATTAGCGCCGGCCTGAGAAAACAGTGCGCCATACTGCGCGGTGTCTTGCGCCACGCCGAAATCGGCCGCCGGCCGGGCCGAGAATTGTGCATGAAACGTGTTTTGTTGCTGTTCGCGCATCCACGGCAGTGCGCTGCTTGAGGACGGCAATGGCGCCGGCGCGGTGCCGAACGCGGTGGCCGAGGTGTGCGCCAGCGCGCGGCTGACTGCGTGAAACACGAACTGGTGGATCGAGCGGCTGTCGCGAAAGCGCACCTCGATC
>JAKFFK010000209.1:0-18965 GCA_036675285.1 Paucimonas sp.
ACTGCAAACAGATAACAAGGGAAACCAGATGAGTATCGGCGCAATTTTACTGATCATATTGATCTTAATCCTGATGGGCGCTTTGCCAGCCTGGCCACACAGCCGCAAATGGGGATACGGTCCAAGCGGCATGACCGGCGTCATTGTGGTCATCTTGATTGTGCTGTTGTTGACCGGCCGGATCTAGCAGACCGCCCAGCTAATTTCTATCCCATCAAACTAACTGGATGGTCTACTAGCAGGCGCAGACAATCGCGCCTGGGCACGGTCTTTTTGATGAAACGCCTGTGTGGCGCATCGGGAGTGCAATCCATGACAAACAAGCTGACAATTTTTATGCAAAGAGATGAGCGATACGAATGCTGCACATTGCATCATTCTTTCGCTAATAGCTCACTATTCATACCCCATAAAGGATTTACCATGCGTAGTACAAATAAATACATTCTTGGTGCGCTGCTGATCGCAGCAAGCTGCAGTGCTGCACTTGTGGCACATGCGGCGCCAGCCATGACGGAGCCAGACCCGGCCCGCTGGTATATCGAAGATACGACCCCACAGCAAAAATTCCAGACGCTGAAAAAAGAAGCTGGCGCCGCGCTTCGGGAAGCTCGCGCAAACTGTCGCGGCTTGCAAAGCACTGACAAAGCGGCATGCAACAAGGAAGCCAATGCAAACTTTCAGTCCGATATGGCGAACGCCAACAAAGTATTCACACATTAAAACCTGATTTTTGAGATGGCACTGAAATAGCGTACCCCAGGATGTCGGCACGTGATGCAAGCGCGTCGGAACCCCAGGGTATTTGCAGCGCTTCTCTGCGGACCTGTTTGGTCCGTTTTTATTTTCGCCTTGGCGACGATACCTGATCACATGCCCGTATTTTTTTGCCGCATGACACACGACAATCGGTGAACACCGAGTTTTTCAAGGGCGCTCGCGCCGCTTCACTCTCAAGCACGAATGGTCGCGGGCCGGCATGCTTTGGCAGCGTTTGCGTTCGTCGCCGCGCGATTTTTTCCTGCCGCCGGCAGATGCGCAGCCGATGCCACCGGCAGCATCCGACATCAGCATTTCTACCCGGCTTGATGAACCGGAAGCCTGCAGCCGGACATCGCTGCGGCTATTTCTCTCTGCTCAAATCGGCACAGGCGCCCTCCTGCGACTCTTGTCAATCACACCACTGCGTGCATGTTCCTTCGGATATTTTTGGCTAGGTTCGCTAGCGCACCGATGAAATGCTTGCAACAGCGCAAGCTCACTACATGAGAAGCGCGTTACCGGCCATTGCAGGCCAGGCGCGTTCTCCAATTGAGGCTGAGCCGCGCTGGCAACGTGACGACAGTTCAACAATAGTCAACTTCAACCGAAAGAACATAAAATGAATCAATTCGTGAGCTATTCCACTGGAATAAAGGTGTTTATTCCCTGCCTGCTGGTCGCCTTTATTGCCGGATGCGGCGGTGGCGGTGGCGGGCGTGATCCGATCCTGGGCGCAAACGTTGCCATCTTTACCGCACCAGCAGGCGTCATTGCCCCAGGCGCGGTATGTCCGCTGGCTGGCGCTACCGTACCCACGGTAACCATGTCGAGCCCGACCAGTGGCAACCAGTTCGCCACTACCAGCACCACTGGTGTAAGCAACGGCGGAAAATCGATCACGGCGACTTTCAGCCTGCCAATGAATGCCGCCACCATCAATTCGACCAGCTTCGTGGTGGCCCCGGCCGGCGGCGCTGCACTCACGCCAGCATCAATCAGCTATGACGCCACCAGCAGGGTCGCGACCTTCACCACGTCATCGGCGCTTCTGGCCAATACTGCCTATACAGCAGTGATCCTGAAGACCGCCGCGACTGCTACTGGCACTACAATGGGCTGTGACTATGCTTGGAATTTCAAGACGGCAGCAACTGCCGCTGCAGCACCTGTACCGGTCAATCTTGGCGCCGCTGCTTCGTATGGTATTGCCGCGACTGCCGGCGTCACCAATACGCTGACAGTGCCGATTACCCATATCAATGGCAATGCGGTACTGAACCCAAATGCTACCTGCAATGCCGTGATGGTTGATAACATCGGCGGCTTTGGCCTGTGCGGTGGTTCGCCACCGACCATCAATGGCACCGCCATTACGCCTACCTATCCAGACACCACCACTGCGAATGCGGTACAGGCCGATTTGCGTGCAGCGTATCTGAGCATCACGCCTCCGGCTGGTCCTCCGGCAGCTGGTTCGCTGGGCGGCGCCACCAGTATTGCAGCTGGCACAACCCTGGGTGCACCCACCGGCAACGCGATGGTGCAAGGCGATAACCTGTTCGCCCCTGGTGTCTATCAATCCACGACTTCGATCATGATCACCGGCGACCTGACCCTTGATGGCCAAAACGATCCTGATGCTTCGTTCATCTTTCAGTCATCGAGCACAATCGGCACTGCAGCCGGCGCGCGTATCCTGCTGATCAATGGCGCCAAGGCATCCAATGTCTTCTGGCAGGCTGGCACTTCAGCGACGCTGGGTACCAGCTCCATCTGGCAAGGCAACATCCTGGCCGGTGCCGATATCACGATGACGACTGGCGCCACTTCATGCGGCCGATTGTTTGCCGGCGCATTTACCGCTGGCGCGTTCGTGTTTGATTCCAACACCGTTTCCGTGCCGGGGCATACCAGCGCACCGCTTGGTTGCCAGTAACAGACCAATGCATTGCCGGATGAGCGCAACCCAGGCTACATCCGGCCATGCTGATGACACGGGTGGTGCTCAATGAGTGTCATCCGGTCAGATCAAAAAACAAGCATTACGCAACAGCCATAACAGTTTATAAAATCATTTTGGAGAATCACATGAAATTAGCAAGAGCATCAGGAACGCTGAGTTTGATTGCGCTCGCCGCAATCGCCAGCCCGTTCGCCACGGCGAACGAAACGACGAACCCAACAGGCTGGTACGTCGGCGCCAACGTTGGCCAGTCGCGGGCAACCATCGACGATGCCAGAATCAATAGCGGCCTGTTGAATGGCGGCTTTAGCTCCAGCACAATCGTCGATGACGACCGTTCCACCGGCTACAAGATTTTTGGCGGTTACCAGCTGAACCGGAATTTTGCCCTGGAAGGCGGTTACTTCAACCTTGGCGATTTCGGCTATACGGCGACCACAGTACCGGCCGGCACGCTGACAGGCAGGATCAAACTGCAGGGTTTGAATCTTGACCTGGTCGGCATTTTGCCAATCACCGACAAGTTTTCCGCATTTGGCCGCGCCGGCGTAGCTTATGCGCAGGCCCGGGATACCTTTACCGGAACCGGCGCAGTGAACGTCACCAATCGCAATCCCAGCAAACGCGCCGCCAACCTGAAAGTTGGCCTGGGCCTACAGTATGCATTTACTGACGCGCTGGCCGTGCGCGGCGAAGTGGAACGCTACCGCATCAATGATGCCGTCGGCAACAAGGGCGACATCGATCTGCTGTCGGTCGGTCTGGTTTACCGGTTTGGCGCAAAAACACCCGCTCCGGCCGCACGTACGGAAGCGCCGGTATATGTGGCTACCGCGCCTGCGCCGCAGCCAGTGGTGACGACTCCTGCGCCAGCCCCGGCACCGACCAGGGTCAGCTTTTCCGCGGATTCACTGTTTGACTTTGACAAGGCAGCGCTCAAGCCTGCCGGCAAGCAGGAGCTCGACAAGCTTGCCGCCGACCTGAATGGCACTGACTTCGAAATCGTCATCGTCACCGGTCACACCGACCGTCTTGGCTCGCATGCCTACAACATGAAGCTGTCGACCAGCCGCGCCGAAGCGGTCAAGGATTATCTGGCGCAATCGGCAGGCATTCCGGCCAACAAAATCAGCGCCAAAGGCGTCAACGGATCGGATCCGGTGACCAAGCCAGGCGAATGCAAAGGCACAAAGGCAAGTCCGCAACTGATCGCCTGCCTGCAGCCTGATCGCCGCGTCGAAGTGGAAGTTACAGGCACCAGGTAATACCGGCAGCCTGTCCTCAGGCAGCCAAGTAAAACCAGCCAAAGGCCAGGACGGTGCAAGCCGTCCTGGCCTTTTTACGTGTGCCAGGCCCGCATGGCCAGCCGATTGAAGCACTTTGGCCTTTGCCTTAGTGTGTTCGTTAGCACACAGACTGACAAGCCAAATGTAGCTACTGTGCAATATGAAGCAAAAAATTGATCGATGAATTCATTCGAATTGATCGCCAAGGCAACAGAGGAAAAATTCATGAAAATTGCGCAAAAATTATTCACTGGCGTGATCACGCACAACCCATGAATCCAGTCGCAGCCATCAGCTTCGAAGATCCATACCGCAAGGGCTGCGCTGCGCATCTCAGGCGGACGATTCGTTTGCTGTGCATGATCGGAGTCGCCGCGCTGGCCAGCGCCTGTGCATCGCTGCCTGAAGTGCGTTACCTCAATAGCACGCTGGTAGCGCCGGACAAACCGACGGTGACCAATGCTCATGGCACGCTGAGTGCTAAAAAATCAAATTCCCTGCTGCGTGCCCGCTGGCGCAACTCGCACGCCGACCTGGCTGCACTGGCTGCGCTGGAAGAAGCGGCCACCGGCAGTCCGCTGATAGCCGGCAACCGGGTCAGCCTTTTGCATGATGGCCCGCAAACCATGGCGGCGATGATGGCAGCGATTAGCGCGGCCAAAGACCACATCAATCTGGAAACTTATATTTTCGACCAGGATGAGCTTGGCATCCAGTTTGCCGATCTGCTGATCAATCGTCAACGCGCCGGAATACAAGTCAATGTAATCTATGACAGCGTTGGCACGCTAGGCACGCCGCAAGCTTTTTTCGACAAAATGCGCGACGCCGGCATTCGTCTTCTGGCCTTCAATCCCGTCAACCCGCTGAAACTGCTGGGACCGTGGACGCCGAATAATCGCGACCACCGAAAAATTCTGATTGTTGACGGATCGGTCGCGTTTACCGGTGGAGTGAACATCAGCAATACCTACGCCACAAGCTCCTTATTCCGATCAAAAGCACGACGCAATAGCGAAATTGGCTGGCGCGATACCCATATCAAGATCGAAGGGCCTGCGGTCGCCGCCATGCAGTGGGTTTTCCTGAACGGCTGGGCCAGCCAAAACTCCCCGGACCTACCGGACAGCAATTTTTTCCCGCCATTAATCGAAGCTGGCGACAAGCTGGTGCGGGTGCTGGCCAGTTCGCCCGGCGGCGATCATGAAATTTACAAGGCATACATGCTGGCAATACAGGAAGCAAAGGAAACGGTCCATATCACCAGCGCCTATTTCGTGCCGGATGCGCAGATTCTGCAGGCATTGATCGCTGCAGCGCGCCGCGGGGTCGATGTCAAGCTCATTTTGCCGGGCGTCTCCGACAGCGGCCTGATGCTGCATGCAGCGCGCTCCTTTTATAGTGAAATGCTGGCCGGAGGCATCAAGCTATTTCAGCTGGACATCGCGGTCTTGCACGCCAAGACCGCGGTAATCGACCATGTATGGGCAACAGTGGGATCGACCAATATCGATACCCGCAGCTTTCTGCACAATCATGAAATCAATGTCGTAGTGATGGGCGCCGAATTCGGCCAAGCGATGGAAAATGCGTTTTCCGAAGACTTGCGCGATTCGACCGAAGTCACCGCAGACCAATGGGAGCAGCGTCCGGCTAGTGACCGTTTCAAGGAATGGGCGGCGCGCAGTCTCGAATACTGGCTATGATAGGTCGTCGCTTGCACACTGCATATCCCCAATCCAACCGTAAGGCAACGATAATGAAAAAAACTCTGTGGCCGGGCGCGTTACGCTGGCCTGCCTGCCTGTTGCTGCTGTGCGCGGCCGGTGCGGCGAGCGCGGCGAATCCGCCGTCGGACCGGGTGGCGATGTTGCGCGCAAAATATGCCTCTTTGGAGACAAAACTGAAGCACAACCAATTCAAGCTGCCGCTGGTGCTGGACTCGTCGGAAACAGCAAGCCGTTTAAAAGGTGATATTTACGCGATCGTCGATTATTCGTATGGCGAGGTGAGTCGCGGACTGAACAATCCTGATCACTGGTGCGACGTGATGCTGCTACACATCAATACCAAATATTGTCATGCAGTAGAGGGTCCTTCGCGCACCGCACTAAACGTCAATATCGGCAAGAAAACGCCTGAAAAACTGGACGATGCAGCACGTGTCGAATTCAATTACAGCGTGGCGGCAGTCAATGCCGAGTATTTTGATATCAGGCTCAATGCCAAAGACGGCCCCCTGGGCACCAGCGACTTCCGGATCTTGCTGGAAGCCGTGGCACTGCCGAACCAGAAAACATTTTTGCATCTGACCTATTCGTACAATGTGAACTTGCCCGGCCGATTAGCCATGAAGACCTACCTGGGCACGATCGGCAGCAGCAAGGTGGGATTTTCAGTGACCGGTAAGAACGCGGATGGCCAGCCTGACTATATAGGCGGGGTGCGCGGTCTGATGGAACGCAACACGATGCGCTATTACCTCGCGATTGATACCTTCCTGGGAGCAGCCCGTGCAGAACCGGCGGCTCAGCCTGAGAAACGGTTACAGGATTGGTTTACGGCGACCGAGCATTATGCGCGACAGTTGCACGAGATGGATCGCGAAGAATACCTTGAGATGAAGCGCGCCGAATATGCGCGGCAGCAAACTGCGTACTAAGGCTCCGCGCAAGATGCCGGCCATCAAAATTCACCAGATCTATCCCGCAGCCAAATCCGGCATCAATCGGCATCGAATCTAGCGCACTATCCCACCAATGATGTGCTTGCCGGCTTGACGCGATAAGTCTTGCCGGGTGCTGGCGCTACCGGCTTTTTGCGCACGTCACTTAATAACTGGTCGCAATCACTGTCTTTTCCCGGCCCGAGATTCACCAGTGGCAGGACGGCAGTAAGTACCGGAGCGACTATGGCAAGCGCAACCACAGCGCCGGCCTTGAGCGCCAGCACGCCTTTGTCGACTTTGACCTGCGGAGAATTGAAACTGCCAGTAATATAAAATGGCGCGCGCAAGGAAGTCAGACGCAGCGTTTTTGTGTCCGGCTTGATGGTCAATGCCAATTGTTCTTGCGCCAGATCGATATGCCCGGTGACATCAAGGATGGCATCTTCGGTATCGATCAGGAAAGTGCGCGCATGCATCACGCCATTGGTGACTGCAAAATCGCTTGCCATGCAATTCAATTTAACCTGCTTGTCACCAGTTAGCTGTGTCAAGATGATTTGATCGATATTCAAGCCTATCTTTTCCAGCAATAATTTGCTGATTGTGCCGCCATCGATGAAAGCCTTGATTTCGCCGTTTGACGACGCCAGCATTGCAGCGATCGAGTTGCCGGTGGCCGATAGCGACGCATCGCCATTAACCTCGCCCAAGCTGGTCTGCATCGATTGAAATGTGGGTAGCACTTGTTGCAGCTGCAAATGGCGTGCGGATATCTTCATTTTTGCCTTGATCAATTTCCCACGGCCATCGAGTACGATAGTTGAAATCAGATTGCCGCCGGCAATGCCAAAGTTAAGCGGCTGGAGCGAAAGCACACCGTCTTGCAGATGCAGTTCGGTCACCAGATTCTGAATCGGCAGTTGCTTGTCACGGATAATCCTGCGGCCGGTGAATTTGACATCGGCATCAATACTGGTCCAGCGCTCGGTTTTGAATGGCTCTACCGGCAGCACTTTCCCGACCGGTTGCTTGGTCGCCGCACTGCGTTTCACCTTGCTTGCCTTGGAATCGGCGCCAATCAGTGGCGCCAGATCCTTCAGCAGCAAGACATTGGAAACGAGCGTCGCTTTCAGGTGCGGGCGCGGCTGTCCGGATTGATAGTTGAAGGTGCCGGACAAGTCACTGGAGCCGACCCGACCCTTGAACTTGTCATACTGCCAGGTGCTTTCCTTCCCGGCGAAATTAGCGGTCAATTGACCCTCAGTGGAAAAGGCCGGCGTTTCGGGAAATGGTATGCCGGTAATTCCATACAATTTCGCCATACTGGTCCCGGCCAGCTTGAGACGTACGTTCAGTGCGGCCAGCGTACGCGGATTGGTCAGCGTGCCGTCGACCGCAATGGTGGTCTTGCCAATAGTGAAATGGGCTTGCACCGGATAGGAAACTTCCTGTTGCTGCAGTGAGAGTATCGCGCCTGCCTTGCCACTCCCGCTGACAGCTTCCTTGTCCAGGGTTCCGGCAAGCTTCCATTGAAGCGCATGGCCAGCCGTAGCACCATTGTCGAGCGTGTCCACATTGATGACCATATCGGCACGCTTGATGGCATCGACCAGATGAATCTTTCCTTTGGCAAAACTGAGCTGGCTGATTTCGAATTGCCATGCTGAAGTAGCGCTTGGTTTGAAGGTCCAGTTGTTGTCGCCGTTTTTGGCACGCGCCAAAAATAGCAGTGGCTCATCGAGCTGCAAGTTACGCACCAGGATTTTTTTTCCGAGCAGCGCAATCGGACTCAAGGAAAATGTTACCTGCCCTACTTGCGCCATATAGGGCGACGACTGTACCCAGTTCGGATTGCCGAATACAATATCCCTGGCATTGACATGCGGCCACGGAATCCAACGGTGCCAGCCGATCTGCTCCGCAACCGGTTTGTCCCAGTCAATCGAGAGATTGCCTTGGATCGCGAATGGCCGGCCAGTCGCTTCAGAAACGCGTGCATTAAGCCATGGCTTGGTACGGTTCCAGTCATACTGCGCCAAGATGGCGATGCACACAGCCAGCGTGGCGAACAAGCCCACCACACTCCATGCCAAAACATTCAGATAACGAGACATATTTTCCCTGGTACACGGCTGAACCTGCAGCAGTGCATGACCGATTTATCGCAAAAAATTGCCGCCGCCGAAAATGCCGATCAAGCCGATGACGATCAGGTAGATGGCGACAATAAAATTCAGCAAGCGCGGCATGACGAGAATCAGCACGCCGGCAATCAAGGCAATCAGCGGGGCAAGGGTTAAATTGATATTCATATACTGGCTCTTTCTTTTTCAAATCGATGCAAATTACGGCAATGAGCGCAAGCTGGTGTAATCGAGCGCCGCTGCCGCCAAAGACCAGCCGCTATTGGCCAATCAGTTCGGCAAGCGTATACGCAATTGATTTTTTTTGACGTGCGTTAGCGTACAGAACGCCCTGGCAGAATCCAGGATAACGACTGCATGAGAATGGGTTTCAGACGCTGCGCTGCTCCCATGCTCATGCTTCTGAGCCGCATTGCACTTGATGACGGCATACCCTTACAACTATTTCCGGCCTCGGTTCGCAGTGGCCTGCAAGGATTTTTTATGTCTTTCATTATTTACCTGGTCGGATTTGCGATTTTTATCGGTGGCGTGGCCTGGGCCATGATCACTGCAGGCGTGCCGCATTTGTATGTAGCGATTGCTTCGGTCATATTGCTAGGCATTGGCATTTTGACCGGTGTCGCCCGCACACGCGGCAAGGATCCAGCCTGAAAACAAGCAGCGCAGTCGCAGGCTTGGTGTGCTGACGCACAGATAAGGATGCCGAAAACGGGCATTCTTGTCCTTATTCGACCACCAGGATATTTACAATGAACCAGCACACATTTCGCGGCATCGCCGCCGTCTTCGCGCTACTGGCGTTTTCAGGCGCGGTGCAAGCCGAGGTAGTGCAATGTGAAAATGCAGCTGGAGGAATTACCTTCAGCGATGTGCCATGCCAAACGTCTGAAAAAACCGTTCGTGCTTCGGATGCGGACCAGTCGCTGCCGGCCGATACGAAAGCATCGCCTGCAATCAGTAGCTTTGTAGCGGCTGAGCGCGCACGTGCAGCCGCCTGGGCAGTCAAGCGCCCGCCCCGTGGCAGGCTTGCGGACGACGTGGCCACGATCAAGGCCGCCAGATCCTCCCTTATCCTGCTCGAACACGCATCAGACTTGGCCCGTCAGCAGGCATTGAACAAACTAAAGACCTGAACGCAAAAGCTGTAATTATTCTTTTGAACGGCACGGCTGATTCTGTCAGGTGCAAACGGGCCGGCACGCAATGGCGGAAGCCTGGATTGCAGCATTCTTAAAGGCCCCGCTGCCAGGTTAACTGGCGGTCCGGCTCCAGCCTTTGATTAAAACCCTTTTCTTAATTTGAATGCGATAAGCAGTCCGCCGCGCAGCAAGCGCGGACTGCGCTGCGCCGCTTATTTTTTTACTTGCATCACATCAGCCGGCAGGCCAGATTGCCCTGGGGTCCAGCCGACAAGTGCCATGGCCGAAAAAAAACAAAATAAAACGGTAACGCTTGCTGCAGCCAGCAAGCGAAATACTGAATAATTGGTAATAGCAGAGAACATGGTAAATCCCTAAAACGGTGTTATTTTTAAAAGTCTGCATACTTGCGTATGCAGTCGCATGGTTTTTGATGCGCCCTTTTGATGTAATGATTGTCTCTTATTGTTCAGCATGAATCTGTGTGGAAACGCACGCATTGCAAACTTTATTTGTCAACCGATGCGCATACAGGTGGTCGCGGCGACGCCAGCGCAAGTAGTGCAATATTTACGGATCACGTACCGGCAACCCTGCGCGATTGAAGCGCCATTAAAAAAGCCCGCATACCTTTCGGCAGCGGGCAAGTCAAACTTCAATAAAATATCAAAACCTGACAGAAGGAACATCTTCATTACCGGTACCAACACTATAAAAGCGATTTACCGGATTGTTTGTTCGTTAGCGAACGGAACGCCTCACCCTTCCGGCGCATGCTTCGGCCTGATTGAACGAAAGTCAATTCTTTCCAGGCTTGTGAGGCATGTTAGATGATCTTCTGTGTGATCCGGGTATGGCGTCTGTCCTTACCCTGCTCGCATCGTGCCTGATACTTCATGCAGGGAATGAACCTAGTTTGAGCGCGTGCGTTGTCCAAGGCATTTCGCCTAAAAAGCGCAAACATTTTTTGTATTTACTGAAAAGGCTTACCATGAAATATTCCATTCTTTTGCTGGCGCTTGTTGGTTCCGTTGCATTGACAGCCTGTGAGCGTCGCGTAGAAACTGTAGCCGTCCCGGTTGCAGTTCCTGTCGCCGTGCCTGGCCCTGCAGGTCCGGCGGGCGAGACAGGTGCCACCGGAGCAACTGCCGAAGCCGGCGCAACTGGAGCGACTGGTGCAACCGGTGCAACCGGATCTGCTGGTTATGATGGTGCCAAAGGTGCGACAGGCGCGACCGGCTATACCGGCGCAACTGGTGCGACTGGCTATGATGGCGCTAAAGGCGATACCGGCAATACCGGCGCGACTGGTTATGATGGCGCCAAAGGCGACACTGGCAATACCGGCCGCACCGGCGACACCGTAGTTGTGGTGCCAGCACGATAAGTAAGCATTACAGGTCGTGCAAAGGCGCTGCAGCTGTCGGAATTATCAATGACCGGCAGCTGTAGCGCTCTTGCATCTGGACTGAATACCTTAAATGCGTAACTGGAAAGTCAAAACAAGCGTCTTCTTGAGAATTTATTTATTTTTCTCAATATGTTGCGCTTTCGGGCCCGGCACACTATCACCTGCTGCCAGGACGCCCGAAATCTGCAGGCAAGTTTAATGTTATTTTCCAGGCAGTCGACGTTGCTTGCACAGCAATGCCGATGGCAACATCGATGTACAGAGCAAAGAAGATGATTCTGGCGGTGCCGGTTGCCGACAAGTCAAACCAGACCGATTGCATTCCGCGACCCGGCATGCCCGGTTGTTAACCACTCCAAGGGAAAAGAAATAAAATGAACCTTATCATCAGCCTCATCATCTATCTTGTCGTTTTCGGTCTTATCTGGTGGCTCATCAGCATGCTGCCGTTGCCAGCACCAGTAGCGCAAATCGTTCGTGTTCTCTTTATCATTTTACTGATCCTCATGGTCCTGTCGGTGGTCGGCATTCTCCCTGGCGGCTATCTGCCACAGATTCGACTCTAAACAAACAGGTCAATGGCACGGCAATCCCAAAACCCAGCCAAGTTGCTGGGTTTTTTTCAAGCAAAGCCAAAGTGAAGTGGTGACGTTCGAGATAGCTTGACTGCCTGTCGCTGCCTCTCATGCCGGCTACGCGCTGAAACCTTCAAGCAGCAGGTTCTCGGGCACACCAACCATCGTCACTGCCTTTGCCTGAACGATGCCGGCCCGTCTGGCCGCGCCATCGTATAACAACCTGCAGTTCGACCAGTACTGTTGCTGGCACTGGAGCCTTGCTCCGTGACTGCCCCGTAGATTTTGACGCACATCCATGGCGTCAAGATCGGAACCTTGCATAAGGTCGGTGACATATGCTGCTTCTTGAAAGCCGGTCGCGCTCCATTGCTGTTGCAGACATTACCTGCAGCTTGGCGCGCATGGCCGGCACTCCTTGTGGATAGCGTAAAAAAACCGCCGGGATTACAAGCCAGGCGGCCAACATTGCAGGGGGATTAATACGGATGCATCAGATAACTGGATACTTGCGTCGGCGACGACAGCGCCAGCGTGGGCATCGAGAACGACGCGGGCGCTGTTTCTAGCGCCCGGCCATTCCTATTGGAAATTCAATAGTGAAGATAGCAGTCGTCTTGCTGATATCAGCAAGACGACGCATGCTTATTTACGCCCGAACAAGACACCCAGCAACAGCCCGGTTCCAGCTGCGGCCGCCATCGTGCGCCATGGATTTTCCTTCACATAGCCGTCTGCTGCCGTTGCCATTTCCTTGCCTGCGATAATGCTGCTGGCCTGCACTTCATGTGCCTTGACCAGCGCCGCATCCAACAACTGCATGCCGCGACCACGTACTTCTTCAGCCTTTTCACCGCTTAATACGGCAGCCGTCTGAAACAGCGATTGTGCGTCTTTCACCAAGGTTTTCAGGTCCTGATTGATGACTTTCAAATTTGATTCCAGCATGATGAATCCCTTAAAATACATAATTAATCAATCTGCATGCACTGGTGTTTGGCCCAGTAGCAAGCGCGGCCAGCGAAACAATCACTGGCCGCCACTTGCAGTGCAGTTCGTCAGCAGCACAACGACCAGCGTCACACTGCACCCGAAGCTATTTAACGCTGTGGAATTTTTCCGCCGGCATCCGAGATGACAATCTCGACGCGCCGGTTCAACTGGCGATTCTGTGCGGTGTCGTTTGCCGCGACCGGATAAGACTGCCCGTAGCCGCGAACCGCGACACGGTCACGGGAAACGCCCATTTCCTGCAAGGCAGTACGCACGGAAGTGGCCCGGCGCTCTGACAATTCTTGGTTATACGAAGCAGCGCCGGTGCTATCGGTAAATCCTTCAACCAGCACCGTACGTTGCGGGTTTTGCTGTAATACATCGGCCAGCTTTTGAGCAGTGCGGACGCCTTCCGGTGTCAAGCTTGCGCGATCAGTACCAAACAGTACGTCACCCAGCGTGATGACCATGCCGCGCTCTGTTTTTTTCGCCGCCAGGTCAGCCATCTGCGCTTCCAGCTGTGCATTGCGTGCCAGCGCTTCCTGTGTCTTGCGCTGCGCATCAGCCGTCTGCCCCTGGGCTAGTTGGGCTGCCTGCCGGGCTTGCTCGGCATTCGCCTTGGCCTGGTCAGCTTCATTGGTGCGTTGGTCCAGGCGGATCTGGTCACGCTCTTTGCCTGCACTGGCGACACTGGCTTCGGCCGATTTTTGTTTTGCCACTTCCTGTGTCAGCGCAATTTTTTGCTTGGCAAGATAAGCCAGCTTGTCAACTTTTTCAGCGCTGTCTTTATCAGTCGCGGCTGCATCGGCCTGCTCCAGCGCCGATTTGGCCTGCTGCATTTCCAGTGGCGCATAACGTGCAACGTTCGGATTGGCTTGCGCTGCGATGTAATCGCTGCGCGTCTGGGTCAGCAAACTGGTCGAAGTAGGCATCGAGCTGCAGGCACCAGTCAGAACGGCAATGGCTAGCAGAACGGGGGTCAGCTGAATTTTAAGCATTTGAAATCCTTTGAGTGAGCCGCGCAAGATATGCGCGCGGCGAAAAGTAACGGTGATGAAAATACGGGTAATCGCTGATTATTTGCTGGCGCGATCCAGCTCTTCACGCAAGATCCGGATATCGTCCTGCAAGGCGTTTGCCGCAATCTGCGCTTTGGACGAATTTGCCTTGCTTTGCGCCAGTTTGGCGTCGGCCTGTGCCTGGATCGCCAATTCATTGGCAAGCTTGTAATCCTTGGCTGCCATCGCCTTATTTGCGCGCGCCATTTTTTCACGTGCTGCGTTCATCTCGACTGGCGCAAATTCTGCTGCGCCGGCACCGGATGCATTGGCCACCGCCGCATTGGAGACGGCGACAGAGGATGTCGCCGGGGTTTTCATGCTGCTGCAGCCGGCGGCCAGTAGCGTGGCTGCGCCGCAAAGCACGATGAACCATTGTTTTGAATTTTTTAACATGTTTTCTCTCCAGTGAATCGTTAAGCAAATGGGGGAATGCGTTTGATGTAGTACGTTATAGGCTGCATTGTTAGCCGGATCGGTACGTTGACGCACATAATGCGAAATGGTGGGCAGCGATCATCGCCAGACAGGAGCTTTTCCAGCCAATACCTGACCGGCTGCTTCTTCCGCACCAACCCTTTCAGTACCAAGCCGGGGATGGTTCAGGCAAGCAGAAGCACTGCAGCGGCAAGCTTAAAACGGGCGCCGGCCACTGATGACCCGAATCAGAATGACAACCAGCGCAATCACCAGCAGCACGTGGATAAATCCACCAATGGTGTAGGAGGTAACCAGGCCGAGAAGCCAGAGGATCAGCAGCACAACTGCAATGGTATAGAGCATTTTTTCTTTCAGAATCTTGGTTGATAGTCGCAGCCCACTTCATGGCTGCCTGTGCGATACATCATTGTCTTCCTTAGCGCCAACTACTTCAGTGCGGTATCGCACGCAGCGATGCGCCGGCAATCCACGACCTCCAACGCACCACCATGTCTGATAAAAATGCCTGTATTGCCTGCCAACCGGCACTGCCCGATCCGCCATTTGAATTGCTGTCTGGCGCCGCTATCTGCATGAAACGAATTGCCTAGTATATGCACTGCATGTGTGTTACCTTGCCAGATGCATGCTTTCCCCCTACCCCATGCAATCTAACGACTGGAAGTAGGCACCCTGACATGTCCGGCATGCACGATCCCAACCAAAATCATCTTCTCGCAGCCTTGCTCGATGCGGAATTCGACCGCCTGGCGCCGCACCTGGAGCTGGTGCCGATGCTGCTCGGCGACGTACTCTATGAATCCGGTGGCAAGCTGCAGTACGTCTACTTCCCCAGCACGGCGATCATCTCGCTGCACTATCTGCTGGAAAGCGGCGGCTCGTCTGAAATTGCCGGCGTTGGCAACGAGGGTGTCCTGGGCGTCTCCCTTTTCATGGGCGGCGAAAGCACGCCCAGCCGGGCCGTGGTGCAAACCGGTGGTCATGGTTACCGGCTCAAAGCGCACATATTGATGGAAGAATTCAATCGGGCCGGGCCGGTGATGCGTCTGTTGCTGCGTTATACCCAGGCCTTGATGACGCAAATGTCGCAGACTGCGGTGTGCAATCGACATCATTCGGTCGAACAGCAACTGTGTCGCTGGTTATTGCTGACCCTGGATCGCCTGCCATCCAACGAATTGACCATGACCCAGGAATTGATTGCCAATATGCTGGGTGTGCGCCGCGAAGGCGTGACCGAGGCTGCCGGAAAATTGCAGGGCCATGGCTTTATCAGCTACCGGCGTGGGCATATTACGGTGGTAAGCCGGTCCGGCCTGGAAGGCAAGGTTTGCGAATGCTACGCCGTCGTCAAGAAAGAGTTCGCCCGTTTGCTATCGGATGTACGCCAGAGGCAGGGAAAACCGCCTGTGAATAAAGTCGGCTGACGCCGCAATCGCCTGCCATTGCTGGCGGAACGCCGTCATCTTGTTGAAGCCAAGGCTTGTGCTTCCTGTAATCGAATCAAGGTCTGAAATGCTGCCCATAATACAAAAATTCTCGGTCGACCGAATGATGCTGATCGGTTTTGGAATGACATTGACGGTGCTACTGCTGGTCGGCGGCATCGCGTTGACCACGGCTGCGCAGTCGACTGTCACGGTCAAGTTCATTGAAGGCGGCATCGTCCTGATGCTGGCATTCCTGGTGATGCTGTATGTGCGCATGCTGCGGATAATGCGTGCCCGTCTGGCGCTCGAACAGGCATCACAGGCAGCTCGGCAGCCATTGCTCAAGGCAGGCGCACTGCAAGATGCCATTCTAAACAGTGCCAATTTTTCCACGATCGCTACCGACGCCCAGGGTGTGATTCAGATCTTCAATCTCGGCGCGGAACGCATGCTCGGCTACACAGAAGACGACATGGTGGACAAGCTGACACCGGCCGATATTTCAGACGCACAGGAACTGGTTGCGCGGGCGGCAGCCCTGAGCCAGGAACTGGGCACTACCATTACGCCGGGTTTTGAGGCGCTGGTGTTCAAGGCATTACGCGGCATCGAAGACATCTATGAACTGACTTATATCCGCAAGGATGGCAGCCGCTTTCCTGCGACCGTAGCCGTCACCGCACTGCGTAACACAGAAGACAAGCTGATCGGCTATCTTTTGATCGGCACCGATAACACGGCGCGAAAAAAAGTCGAAGCAGAGCAGGCGGTGCTTGATCAGCGTCTGCGCGATCAACAGTACTACACCCGCTCCCTGATTGAATCGAACATCGATGCATTGATGACAACCGATCCGCGTGGCATTATCAGCGACGTCAACCAGCAGATGGAACTGTTGACTGGCTGCACGCGCGATGAATTGATTGGCGCACCGTTCAAAAACTACTTTACGAATCCGGAACGGGCCGAAGCAGCCATCACCCAGGTGCTGCGCGAAGGCAAAGTTACCAACTATGAATTGACCGCCCAGGCCAGAGATGGCAAGCAAACGGTGGTGTCGTACAATGCCACCACCTTTCATGATCGGAACCGCAATTTGCAAGGCGTTTTTGCCGCAGCGCGTGACATCACCGAGCGCAAGCAATTCGAGCATGTTTTGCAAGAAAACAATGTTGAGCTGGAAGGCGCAAAGGCCACTGCGGAAAAAGCCAATCTGGCAAAATCGGAATTTTTATCCAGCATGAGTCATGAATTGCGCACGCCACTAAATGCGGTGCTTGGATTTGCGCAGTTGATGGCGTCTGAAACGCCAGCGCCTTCGTCGGCGCAAAAGCAATCGATCGATCAAATCCTGCAGGCCGGCTGGTATCTTTTGCGCCTGATTAATGAAATCCTGGATCTCGCAATGATCGAATCAGGCAAGGTGACCATGTCACAAGAAGCCATGGCGCTGGCTGACGTGTTGCAGGATTGCCAGGCCATGATCGAACCGCAAGCGCACAAGCGCGGCATACAGATGAGCTTCCCGCAGTATGACAACCTGTTCTATGTCCACGCCGATCGGACCAGGGTAAAGCAGGTGATGATCAATCTGCTGGCGAATGCGATCAAATATAACCGGGATGGCGGCACGGTCACGGTCGAATGCGAGATGAGCGGCGAAAACCGGGTGCGCGTCAGCGTCCAGGACACCGGCGCCGGCCTGTCGCCGGAACAGGTGGCACAACTATTCCAGCCGTTCAACCGGATGGGCCAGGAAAATAGTGACGAGGAAGGCACCGGCATCGGCCTTGTGGTCACCAAACAATTGGTCGAATTGATGGGCGGGAGCATCGGCGTTGCCAGCAACGTCGGTGTCGGCACCGTATTCTGGGTCGAATGGAATGCATCCAGCGCGCCGGAGCTAGTGTTATCTGAAATCGCCGAAATCCCCCCCGAAGCCCGGGATGATGCGACTGAAAATGTGCTGTTGCCGCGTCGTACGCTACTGTATGTCGAAGACAATCCGGCAAACCTGGCCCTGGTCGAGCAATTGATCGCGCGTCGCAAAGATCTGAAATTGTTGACAGCCATCGATGGCCAGCTGGGCATCCAGCTGGCGCGCGCATATCAGCCGGACCTGATCTTGATGGATATTAATCTGCCCGGCATGAGTGGTTTTGACGCCCTGGAAATTTTGCGCAAAAGTCCCGCGACCGCACATATCCCGGTCATGGCGCTGTCTGCCAATGCGGTCCCGCGCGATATTGAACGCGGCTTGGAGGCCGGCTTCTTCCGCTATTTGACCAAGCCGATCAAGGTCAAGGAATTCATGGATGCGCTGGATGTCGCCTTGCGATATGCGGCTGAAAAAAGCCTGGCAAGCAAAGAAACAGCAGAATGATCATCATGCTGCTGCATATCAGGTGAACGATTTTTTGGAAGAACGACATGCTTGACCCATCCGAAATACACAAGGCCAGCATTCTGATTGTCGATGATCAGGAAGCCAACGTGATGCTGCTGGAGCGAATGCTGCGCAATGCCGGTTATTCGCACATCACTACCACCCGGGATCCACGCACCGTCTGCGGTTTGCACCTGGCGCACCGCTACGACCTGATCCTGCTCGATTTGCAAATGCCCGACATGGATGGATTCCAGGTCATGGAAGCCTTGAAGGAAATTGAGACTGGCGGTTATTTGCCGGTATTGGTCATCACGGCGCAGCCAGGCCACAAGTTGCGCGCATTGCAGGCCGGTGCCAAGGATTTCGTCAGCAAACCGTTCGATCTGGTGGAAGTGCAGACCCGGATTCACAACATGCTGGAAGTGCGGCTGTTGTATCGGCAGCTGGATAACTACAACAAGGTGCTGGAACAGACGGTGCTGGAACGTACCGTCGAACTGCGCGAAAGCGAAGCCCGTTTCAAGAGCTTTACCGAACTGTCATCGGACTGGTACTGGGAACAGGATGCGCAGGGAAAATTCACCAAAACTTCCGGGCCGGTGCTGGAAATGCTCGGTATCGAAGCGGATGACTTGCTTGGCGCCTCCGTCACGGTGCTGGCAGGATGGGATGCGGATGAACGCGCGCTACTGGACGCCAACAT
>JAKFFK010000251.1:0-18940 GCA_036675285.1 Paucimonas sp.
GCATGACGCTGGTAAAATGAAGTCTTTCCGTCATTCTCGGCCCTGATCATGTCTGGCAATACCTTCGGCACCTTATTTACCGTTACCACCTTTGGCGAATCCCATGGCAAGGCAATCGGCTGCATCGTCGATGGCTGCCCGCCGGGCATGCTGCTGTCGGAAGTCGACATCCAGCCGGAACTGGACCGGCGCAAGCCGGGCACTTCGCGCCACGTCACCCAGCGCCAGGAATCCGACACGGTTGAAATCCTTTCCGGCGTTTTCGAGGGGCGCACCACCGGCACCCCGATCGCCTTGATGATCCGTAACGAAGACCAGCGCAGCAAGGATTATGGCAACATCAGCGAAAGCTTTCGTCCCGGGCATGCCGATTACACCTATTGGCACAAGTACGGCATCCGCGATCCGCGCGGTGGCGGGCGTTCTTCCGCGCGCTTGACGGCGCCGGTGGTCGCCGCCGCCGCGATCGCCAAGAAATGGCTGCAGCAGCAATACGGCACCACCTTCAAGGGATGCATGAGCCAGTTGGGCGAGATTGCGATTCCATTCGAATCCTGGGAACAGGTCCCCGCCAATCCTTTTTTCGCGGCCAATGCCAGCATTATTCCGCAGCTGGAACAATACATGGATGACTTGCGCGGCGCCGGTGACTCGTGCGGCGCGCGCATCGACGTGGTGGCCCAAAACGTGCCGATAGGCCTGGGCGAGCCGATCTATGACAAGCTCGATGCCGAAATTGCCTATGCCATGATGGGCATTAACGCGGTCAAGGGCGTGGAAATCGGTGCCGGTTTCAAATCGATCGCGCAAAAAGGCACCGAGCACGGCGATGAACTGACACCGGATGGTTTCGCTACCAATCACGCCGGCGGCGTGCTGGGCGGAATATCGACCGGACAGGACATTACCGTGTCGATCGCCATCAAGCCGACTTCATCGATCCGTACGCCCAGGCAATCAATCGACAAGGCAGGTACGCCGATCAAGGTGGAAACCTTTGGCCGGCACGACCCTTGTGTCGGGATTCGCGCCACGCCGATCGCCGAAGCGATGCTGGCACTGGTATTGATGGATCATGCTTTACGGCATCGTGCTCAGTGTGGCGATGTGCACGTCGACACGCCGAAAATTGCCGCCCAAGCAGCGGCCAAATAAACTAACGGCCAGTGACCGTAGGCCGCGCCGACCGGCAAGCCATGTTGTCCTGAGATTGGCGTGGAAACCTGAGTCGGCATGCTCATACCAGTCTTTACGCAATGGCTATCCAGTGCCTGGGACGAACTGCTTTTTAACGCTGGCGTGCCCTTTTGAATAAATCTTCTTTCGTATCATTTGATTCCCGGCCCAGGCAATCGACGCACTTTGCGCTGTTTTTCTTTGCATTTTATGGCTATATAGGTGTCTTTTCACCATACGCCAGCCTGTTTTTCGCTGAAAAAGGCATGACGGCAGCACAAATTGCGCTGCTGATGTCGCTGATGCAAATCCTGCGGATCTTCGGCCCGACGCTATGGGGCTGGCTTGCCGACCATACCCAAAAAAGGGCGCTGGTATTGCGTCTGACCGCGTTGCTTGCCGCAATCATGTTTTGTGGCATCTTCTTTGGCAGCACGTTTGCCCATTTTTTTCTTGTGATGGTTGCGGTCAATGCCTTCACCAGTGCGCAGGCGCCACTGTCGGAGGCGCTGATGCTGTCCGAGATGAAGGGCGACCTGACCCATTACGGCCGGATCCGCTTGTGGGGTTCGGTCGGATTCATTGCTTCTGCCGCAGCAGCCGGCTATCTGCTGGACTGGTATGGCATCGGCTTCTTTCCCTGGATTATCTTGATGCTGCTGACCGGCGTATTTGCCGTCAGTGTGCGCTTGCAGGAATCGGCGCCGATAGCGGTGCATCATGCAACGCCATCGGTCATGAGCCTGCTCAGGCAACGCGAGGTCATCGCCTTTTTTGCCTCGGCTTTTCTGATGATCGCCGCTCACGCTGCGCTGTATGTATTCTATTCTCTGTATCTGGCGCAAATCGGCTATAGCAAGACAATGATAGGCTTGATGTGGTCGCTGGGCGTGGTGGCCGAGATCGTGTTTTTTTATTACCAGGCACCGATTTTCCGGCGTTTCGGGGTACAAACGCTGCTGCTGGCAAGTTTGCTGCTGGCTGCGCTGCGCTTTGCGATGATCGGCTGGTTTGCGCAATCGCTGCTTGGCTTGTTAATCGCACAGATTTTGCATGCAGCTACATTCGGCACGCATCATTCTGCATCGGTGGCAATGCTGCAGCGCTGGTTTTCAGGTCCTTTGCAAGCTCGCGGTCAAGCTTTGTACACCAGTGCCGCCTACGGACTGGGCGGTAGCCTGGGAGGTTTGATACTGAGCGTGTTCTGGGATCGATTCGGGCCGCAGTCAGTTTATTATTTGGCAGCAATGTTTGCATTAGGTGCTGCAATATGTGCAAAATTGTCATTTCGCTGGCAACCACACCATGAGGTACGCAAATGAATGTTCCATTTCGGCAGACTTTTTTTCAGCTTGTTTTCATCACGATAACGGCTTTTTTCCTGAGCGCCTGCGAAACCGTACAGACCACCCAAAGCGGCGTGGTTGGTGTCGACCGCAAGCAAATGATGGCGGTGTCGTCGGAACAAATCAATCAGGCGTCGCAGCAGGCGTATGTCAAAGTGATTGCCGAAGAACGCGCCAAGGGCACGTTGAATCGCAATGCGGCGCAAGTCAACCGGGTGCGGGCAGTGTCCAACCGCCTGATTGCGCAAACCCCGGTTTTCCGGCCGGATGCCCGCAACTGGCAATGGGAAATCAATGTCATCACTTCGCCGGACGTTAATGCCTGGTGCATGCCAGGTGGAAAAATCGCCGTGTATACCGGATTGCTGGAAAAATTGCAGTTGACCGACGATGAACTCGCGGCGGTAATCGGTCATGAGATGGCGCATGCATTGCGCGAGCATTCCCGTGAACGGGCCTCCGAGCAGGCCGTTGCCGGCACCGGGATTTCGATCCTGGCCGCTGCTATCGGCTTGGGCGATCTTGGGCAAAAAGGCATGGAGTTTGCCTACATGGGGCTGCTCGGCTTGCCTAACTCGCGCCGCCATGAAACCGAATCCGACCGAATTGGTGTCGAAATCGCCGCCCGCGCCGGTTACAATCCGCAGGCTGCCGTGACATTGTGGCAAAAAATGGGAAAAGAGAGCGGCTCTGAACCGATCAAGTTCCTGTCAACGCATCCGTCGCAGGAAGACCGGCTAAGTGATTTGACTATCTATGCACAGCGCGTGATGCCACTGTATCAGCAAGCCAAAAGATAATATTGCTTGGCGAATTGGCATGAAAAAACGCCCGCATTCAAATGCGGGCGTTTTTTCATGGTGCAGCACAGGCTGGCTTGCTGAGTTTGCAGCGCACAAATATGGCATAATCAAAGACTATTTCCTTGATTTTGCGCACACTCGCATCTATTTGAAACATGGCTCAAACGCTCTACCACAAACTCTGGGATTCGCACGTCATTCACGCCGGCGAAGATGGCACCACCATTTTGTATATCGATCGCCATCTGCTGCATGAAGTGACCAGTCCGCAGGCCTTCGAAGGATTGCATCTGGCCGGGCGCAAGCCTTGGCGGATTGCCGCCAACCTGGTGGTGGCCGACCACAATGTGCCGACCACCGACCGTGCCAACGGCATCGCCGACCCGGTCTCGCGCCTGCAGGTCGAAACGCTCGATGCCAATGCCAAGGAATACGGGCTGACCTATTTCAGCATGCGCGACAAGCGCCAGGGCATCGTGCACGTGATCGGGCCCGAGCAGGGCGCGACGCTGCCCGGCATGACCGTGGTTTGTGGCGATTCGCATACTTCCACCCATGGTGCGTTCGGCTGCCTGGCGCATGGCATCGGCACTTCGGAAGTCGAGCACGTGCTGGCGACCCAGACCCTGCTGACCAAGAAATCCAAGGCAATGCTGGTGCAAGTCGACGGCATTCTGCCGGCTGGCGTGACCGCCAAGGACATCGTGCTGGCCGTGATCGGCAAGATCGGCACTGCCGGCGGCACCGGTTATGCGATCGAATTTGGCGGTTCCGCGATTCGCTCGCTGTCAATGGAAGGCCGCATGACGGTCTGCAACATGGCCATCGAAGCAGGCGCACGCGCCGGCATGGTGGCGGTGGATGACACCACGATCAATTACGTTAAGGGACGGCCGTTCTCGCCGGTCGGCCCGCACTGGGAACGTGCGGTCGGCTACTGGCGTACCCTGCATTCCGATCCGGGCGCCAAATTCGACCTGGTAGTGACCTTGAATGCAGCGGAAGTCAAGCCGCAGGTCACCTGGGGCACTTCGCCGGAGATGGTCGTGGCGGTGGATGGCCGCGTACCCGATCCGGACCAGGAAAAGGATGCGGTCAAACGCGACGCCATGGAAAAAGCGCTGGCCTACATGGCGCTGAAACCGAATACGCTGGTCGAAGACATACGCATCGACAAGGTTTTTATCGGCTCCTGCACCAATTCGCGGATTGAAGATTTGCGCGCCGCCGCTGCCGTTGTGCGCGGCAAATTCCGTGCTTCCAACGTCAAGCTGGCCATGGTGGTGCCGGGCTCGGGTCTGGTAAAGGACCAGGCCGAGCGAGAGGGTCTGGACAAGATATTCAGGGATGCGGGCTTTGAATGGCGTGAGCCCGGCTGCTCGATGTGCCTGGCCATGAATGCCGACCGCCTGGAGCCAGGTGAACGCTGTGCCTCGACCTCGAATCGCAATTTCGAAGGTCGGCAGGGGCAGGGGGGGCGCACCCATCTGGTGTCGCCGGCAATGGCTGCTGCAGCCGGTATCGAAGGGCATTTCGTCGATGTGCGCAAGCTGGGCTAAGGCTTCAAGGGAGAAAATATGAAAAAACTGCTTGCTTTGTTCTGTTCGGCATTTTTACTGAATGCTTGCCAGACCATGGAAGGTCTTGGCAAGGATGTGCAAAAGGTTGGATCAAAAGTTGAGGAAGCCGCCAAAAGGTAAGTCGCATGCAGCTGTTGCATTCATTGAACGACCATCAATGACATGAATGCAAAAATGCTTGCACTGCGAAGTACACGGGTTATTTTGAGATAAGACATGGATAAATTTACGGTACATGAAGGATTGGTGGCGCCGCTGGATCGCGCCAATGTGGATACGGATGCGATCATCCCGAAGCAGTTTCTGAAATCGATCAAGCGTACCGGTTTCGGTCCGAATCTGTTCGATGAATGGCGCTATCTCGACCACGGCGAGCCGGGCAAGGACAATACCCATCGGCCGCTGAACCCGGATTTCGTGTTGAACCAGCCGCGCTATCAGGGCGTATCGATTCTTTTGACGCGCAAGAATTTCGGCTGCGGATCGTCGCGCGAGCATGCACCCTGGGCATTGCAGCAGTTTGGCCTGCGCGCGGTGATCGCGCCCAGTTTTGCCGATATCTTCTTCAATAACTGCTACAAGAATGGCTTGCTGCCGATCGTGCTGTCGGAAGCGCAAGTCGATCACTTGTTCAATGAAGTCAAGGCATTTCCCGGCTATCGCCTGGTGATCGATCTTGCCCGGCAGACTGTGAGCACCACCAATGGCAGCGCGAGCTATCCATTTGAAGTGGATGCGTTTCGCAAGGATTGCCTGCTCAATGGCTTGGACGATATCGGTTTGACCTTGCAGCAGGCTGACAAGATTCGGGCATTCGAGGAACGCCATCTGGCTACCCAGCCGTGGCTGGCCAATACAATCTGATCGTACCGGCTTATTTATTTTATTAACTGACTCAACTCCAAGATCAACAATGAAAATTGCAGTGTTGCCGGGCGACGGCATTGGCCCAGAAATCATTCATCAAGCGGTCAAGGTATTGAACGCCCTGGGCGAATCATTTGAAATGGAAACCGCGCCAGTGGGCGGCGCCGGTTATGAAGCGCATGGCCACCCGCTGCCGGAAGGCACGCTGAAGCTGGCGCTGGAAGCCGACGCCGTGCTGTTCGGCTCGGTCGGCGACTGGAAATACGATACGCTCGATCGCCCATTGCGCCCGGAGCAGGCGATTCTGGGTTTGCGCAAGAACCTGAACTTGTTTGCCAACCTGCGGCCGGCGATTCTGTACCCGGAACTGGCCGGCGCCTCGACCCTGAAGCCGGAAGTGGTGTCCGGCCTGGACATCCTGATCATCCGCGAACTGACCGGTGATATCTATTTCGGCCAGCCGCGCGGCGTTCGTGAATGCCCGGATGGACCGTTCAAGGGGAGCCGCGAAGGTTTCGACACGATGCGCTATGCCGAGCCGGAAATTCGCCGCATCGCCCATGTGGCGTTCCAGGCAGCGCAAAAGCGCGGCAAGCGCCTGACTAGTGTCGACAAGGCCAATGTGCTGGAAACCTTCCAGTTCTGGAAAGATATCGTTACCGATGTGCACAAGGAATATCCGGATGTCGCGCTTGAGCATATGTATGTCGATAATGCCGCAATGCAGCTGGTGCGTGCGCCAAAGAAATTCGATGTGATCGTAACCGGCAACATGTTCGGCGATATCCTGTCGGATGCCGCCGCGATGCTGACCGGCTCGATCGGCATGCTGCCGTCGGCGTCGTTGGATGCCAACAACAAGGGCCTGTACGAGCCTTCGCATGGTTCTGCGCCGGATATCGCCGGCAAGGGCATTGCCAATCCGCTGGCAACCATCCTGTCGGCGGCGATGATGCTGCGCTTTTCGCTGGATCGGGCCGAACAGGCCGATCGCATCGAAACCGCCGTCAAGAAGGTATTGGCGCAGGGTTTGCGGACCGCGGATATTTTTGAGCAGGGCACGACCAAGGTCGGCACGGAAGAAATGGGTGATGCGGTACTCAAGGCGCTTGCCTGAGGCTGAAAATTTGCGGCGCGTTTCGGCCGCAAGCAGGTTTTGATAATGACGGCGGGCAGTCCCGCCTTGCGTGTTAAGGAATGATGATGAAACTGGTTGGCTTGGTTGGATGGCGTGGCATGGTAGGGTCGGTCCTGATGCAGCGCATGCAGGAAGAAAATGATTTTGCGCATATCGAACCGGTATTTTTTTCCACATCGAATGCGGGCGGCAAAGCGCCCGCCATGGCGAAAAAAGAAACCGCGTTAAAGGATGCCAATAATATTGATGAGTTGAAGAAATGCGACATCATCATTACCTGCCAGGGCGGTGACTACACGACTGAAATTTTTCCAAAGCTGCGCGCATCCGGCTGGACTGGTTACTGGATCGATGCCGCGTCGTCGCTGCGCATGGCAGACGATGCGATCATTGTGCTGGACCCCGTCAATGCGCATGTCATCCAGGATGGCTTGAAACAGGGCATCAAGAATTATATCGGCGGCAATTGCACCAACTCGATCCTGCTGATGGGCGTCAACGGCCTGTTCAGGGAAGGCTTGGTGGAATGGGTCAGTTCGATGACTTATCAGGCGGCTTCCGGTGGCGGCGCCAATCATATGCGTGAATTATTGAAGGGCATGGGCATGATTCATGCCGCGGTTGCCGATGAGTTGGCGACTCCGTCTTCGGCGATTCTCGACATCGACCGCAAGGTGGCGCAGACGATACGCCAGGATGTGCCGACCGAATTTTTCCCGGCGCCGCTGGCGGGCGGTTTGATCCCCTGGATCGACAAGCAACTCGACAATGGTCAATCCAAGGAAGAATGGAAAGGCCAGGCCGAGGTCAACAAGATCCTTGGCAATAGCCAGGCGATTCCGGTAGATGGCTTGTGCGTGCGAATCGGCGCCATGCGTTGCCACAGTCTTGCGCTGACCCTGAAGCTGAAAAAAGACTTGCCGCTGGCCGAGCTGGAAAATATTATTCGTTCCGGTAATCCATGGGTGAAATGGGTGCCGAATGAACGTGCCGATACCGAACGGGAATTGACGCCGGCATCGATTACCGGTGGCCTGGAAGTCGGGGTGGGACGTGTGCGCAAATTGACTATGGGGCCGGAATATCTTTCCGCTTTCGTGATCGGTGACCAGTTGCTGTGGGGCGCTGCCGAGCCTTTGCGTCGCATGCTGCGAATCATTCTGGAAGACTGAACAATCTGGCCATTCACGCCATTTCTTGTTGTCAGTTTGCAACATGAACCCGCCAGGAACTCTTGCAAAACAGGGTCTTGGCGGGTTTTACATCTGTTCACAAGATGGTTACGCTTGCGCACGTAAGTCCATGATGATATGTTGAAAGTTCCCAACAAAATGATAACGACCAGCGGTGCCTGCGAAGCCTGCAGCACACGCCAACGGAATGCCACACTATGTCAATTAACATGCATTCAAGCACTCCCCCCAAAGTTGTTTCCTTCAGCCTGAAAACATTGGGGGCGGCTGTCTTGTCAGCCTTGCTTTGCACCAGTGGCTATGCAGCTGGTTTGGGGAAGCTGACTGTGTTGTCTTCGCTTGGACAACCGCTGCGTGCGGAAATTGAGCTGACTTCCGTCGCAAAAGACGAAGTGGGCACAGTGGCCGCAAAGCTAGCATCGCCAGAAGCCTATCGGCAAGCCAATGTCGAATTGCATCCGGCCTTGTTTTCATTGCGCTTCGCGGTTGAAAATCGAGCTGGCCGGCATTTTATCCGGGTTACCTCGACCCAGCCGATCAATGAGCCATTCGTGGCTATGCTGCTGGAGCTAGGCGGCACCAATAGCCGCCTGGTTCGCGAATATACATTCCTGCTCGATCCGGCCGATTTGCGCATGGGGCAATCGGCGCAGATCGCGGCTGCGCCTGCGCGGGCAGTGACCAATAATCAGGTCCGGCCATCAGCCATTCAGACGTCGCCGGTGCCGCAGCCATCGATCGCTGAAAAACCGATAGCCGCTTCGTCTCAACCAAAAACGGCAGCCGAACGCGCCGCAGCAGCACGCGCGACAGGATGGGCGAAAGGACGCACGTCGAGTGTATCGGATGCCGCAGCGACTGCACCCGCAGCGGCACCAGCAACTGAAAAAACCGATAGCTATGCAGTCAGAAAAGGCGATACGCTGGTCGAAATCGCAGGGCAGGTAAAGCCGGAAGGCGTGTCGCTTGACCAGATGCTGGTCGCCTTGTACCGGGCCAACACCAATGCCTTTGTTGGCAAGAACATGAATCGCCTGCGCGCCGGCCAGATCCTGACGGTGCCCGATGCGGATGCGGCCAAAGGCATCAGCACGTCCGATGCAAAAGGCGTCATTATTGCGCAAGCAGCGGACTTCAATGCCTACCGCAACAAGCTGGCCGATCAGGTGGTGACGGCAGCGCCACCAAAAACCTCGGAAACGAATCAGAGTGCAGCCGGGAAAATCACGACTCAGGTCGAAGAAAAATCTACTGCCGCCAACGAAGCCAAAGACAAGCTGAAACTGTCCAACGCAGGCGCTGCCGCCAAGACGCCAGATGGCAAGACGACCGGGATTGCCGCAGGCACGGAAGACATGATTGCCAAGGAAAAGGCTTTGGCCGAAGCCAATGCCCGCGTCAAGGAACTGGAAAAAAACGTCGGCGACTTGCAAAAACTGCTTGAAGTCAAAAACAAGAATTTGGCAGAGCAACAACAAGCCGCTGCAGCGACTGGCGCGTCGACCACGCCTGCTGCGCCAGCACCCGTTGCATCTGCACCGGTTGTCGCACCAGTGGCACCGGCAGAACCAGTGCAGCCGGCAGCGCCGGATGCTGGCGTGGCAGGACAGGCCGCTGCACCGGACACAGCAGCGCCTGGAACGGCTGTCGAGCCGCCTGTGGTAGCCGCCGCCGAGCCAGAGCCGGAACCAGCCAAGCCTGTCATCGCGAAGCCGACGCCAGCGCCTGCTGAAACCAGTTTCCTCGAAGAAATAATGGGCAATACTGTGCTGCTGTCGAGTCTGGGTGTCGGGCTGCTGGCAGGCTTGGGTGCACTTGCCTATATGCGGCGCAAGAAACAGTCGAAGCAATTCGATGACAGTATCCTGACTGATTCCAGCCTCAAAGCCAATTCGCTGTTTGGCTCGACTGGCGGACAGAGCGTCGATACCAGCAATAGCGTCTTCAATTCGAGTTTCACGCCGGCTGCCAGCCAACTGGATACCAACGAGGTGGATCCGGTTGCCGAGGCGGATGTCTACATTGCCTACGGTCGGGATGCCCAGGCAGAAGAAATCCTGAAGGAAGCATTGCGTACCCAGCCTGAGCGCAATGCTGTGCGCTTGAAATTGCTTGAGATTTATGCAAACCGCAAGGATTTGCGTGCCTTCGAAACCCTGGGCAGTGAACTTTACAGCACCACCAAGGGTGAGGGCGATGATTGGCAGCAAGCTGCAGCGATGGGAGCCGCGCTCGATCCGAACAACCCGTTGTATGGGTCAAAGTCCGGCACTGATGCTGCAAGCAAAAACGCTGCTCTGATGGCGCCGACACAGCCACTGGATGAGAGTGAGCTGGATGACTTGCTCAACACGACCCAGTCACACTCCGTGCTTGATACGCTGAATGCCAATTCTGCGTATTTCGCCAATACGGTTGTGGCAGACGATGCGACGCCTCAAACTCCTGAAGCAGCAGCGCCTGCCGAAAAGCCATCGGCAAACGGCCTGGATTTTGACCTGGCTGGTTTCGGCATGCAAGCGCCGCAGCTGCCGCCGGTTGAAGAGCCGCTCAAGACAGTTACCAGCGCACCAGGGCCGGCCGACCTGGATATCGGCATGCTGGATTTCGGCCTCGGCCAGAATTTAACGTCGCCAGATGCAGCACAGGATTTTGATGCACCGCGTACGGCAATGAATGTCGAGATCGGGACAGATGATCTTTCATTCATGCCGGGCGAATTGCCTGGCGGGAGCGAAGAACTGTCAGCGTCGTCCGCGGATCCGGCGACGGAGTCGCCTGCGCCCAGCTTTGACTTGTCCGATATCAGTCTGGACCTCAATACGCTTGATAAAAATGCGGAGCTAAAGCTGGGCTCAGCCGAATCTGCGCCGCCGTCGCTTGATTTCGCCATGGCAGCACCGAAATTCGACTTGCCGCAGGAAGGCTTTGAATCCAGTCTGGTCATGGAAGCGGAAACCGATGCTACCCCTGATTCTGAAATGGCGACCAAACTCGATCTGGCCATTGCCTATCAAGAAATCGGCGACAGGGATGGTGCCCGGGAATTGCTGGATGAAGTGATCAAGGGCGGAAATGCCGATCAATCGAAAAAAGCCAAGTCGCTGTTGGTAAGCCTGGCGTAAATACTGAGCTGGCCACGGGATTTTTATCGTGGCATCAACGCGGGCGCAACGTTCAGGTTGCGCCCGTTTATTTTTATAAATCGAAAATCTCACTGGATTCGACGTGAAACGCATTGCCCTTGGGGTTCAATACGATGGCGCGCACTGGCATGGCTGGCAAACCCAACCCAGCGGCCATACCGTGCAGGACCAATTGGAAGCCGCTTTGCGGAAATTTGCCCGAACGGATATTGCGACCACCTGTGCGGGACGTACCGATTCCGGCGTACACGCGCTTGAACAAGTGATTCATTTCGACACGCCGATCGAGCGCGACCGCTTTTCCTGGGTGCGCGGCGTCAATACCTTTCTCCCGCCGTCAATTGCGGTACGCTGGGCATGCGAGGTCAAGCCAGATGCCGCCGGCGCAGATTTTCATGCGCGCTTCAGCGCCACGGCGCGCACTTACCATTACCTGCTCTACAACCATGCGGTTGCATCGCCGCTATGGTCGAGCCGGGCAGGCTGGGTTTTCCGGCCGCTCGATATCGAACTCATGCATGCGGCCGCTCAGTATTTGATCGGCAGTCATGACTTTTCCGCATTTCGTGCAGCGGAATGCCAGGCAAAATCGCCGGTCAGGATCATGCATGCAATTGATATTGCAAGGCGTGGCGAACTGATTACCATCAGTCTGCGGGCCAATGCCTTTTTGCATCACATGGTGCGCAATATCGTCGGGTCTCTGATTGCTGTCGGCATTGGCAAATATCCTGCGGCCTGGATGCATGACATGCTGGAAGGACAGGACCGCAGCCGGGTTGCGCCGACGTTCATGCCAGATGGCTTGTATCTGGCCCGGATCGACTACGATGCCAAATGGGACTTGCCGCAGGAAACAGGCAAGCCGTTCTGGCTGCCTTGAACCAACAGGGCTGCAACCGATACACACTGCAGCCACTATTCCAGTCATGCCGTCACAGTGTGTGCAGCAGCAGAACGGGTATACTGGCTAGTGGCCTTTGCCCCATGTTGGGAAAGTTTACATTCCATATCGAGCCTGAAGATGACAGCGCGTACCAGAATCAAGATTTGCGGCTTGACCCGCTTGCCAGACGTGCAAGCTGCGGTTGCGGCCGGCGCTGATGCGCTGGGCTTCGTATTCTATCCCCAGAGTCCGCGCCAAATCGAGGCGGAACAGGCCGCCCGACTGATCCGGCAGGTTCCTCCGTTCGTGACTGCCGTCGGCCTGTTTGTGAATGCAAGCAAAGAAGCGGTCACCAAGGTCGTCAATGTGGCGCCCATTTCCTTGTTGCAATTTCATGGTGATGAAACCGCTGAGCAATGCGACGAAATAGCTAACGCCGTGCGCCGGCCTTTTATACGGGCGTTTCGGGTCAAAGCCGATATGGCGGCTGCCGATTTGATAGAATACGAACATCAATATCGTAGCTCCAGTGAATGGTTTGCAGGATTGCTGCTGGATACATTCGTGGAAGACTACGGTGGCAGTGGAAAGGTATTTGATTGGTCCCTCATCCCAAAAGAGCTCGCGCCTCGGCTCGTTTTAAGTGGTGGCTTGAGCGCACACAACGCGACTGACGCGGTGCGTCGGGTACGCCCTTTTGCAGTCGACGTCAGCAGTGGCGTCGAACTCGGCAAGGGCATCAAGGATGCCGCCAAAATACACGCTTTCATCAGCGCCGTACGCCAGGCGGATGCGATTCCAGCTGAAACTCACGATACCGGAAACACACTATGAACGACTCGAACCTGCTGACATCGAAGGCCCCGCAATCCGGCCAGGATACGAACCAGGCCAGCTACCAGTTCCCCGATGTAAAAGGCCATTTCGGCCCGTATGGCGGCAGCTTTGTCTCCGAAACATTGACCCTTGCGTTGACCGAATTAAAACAGGCTTACGCGCATTACCAGCATGATCCCGAATTTCTGGCGGAATTTCAGTATGAACTGAAGCATTTCGTCGGCCGTCCCAGCCCGATCTACCATGCCAAGCGCTGGTCTGAAATCATGGGCGGCGCGCAAATCTATTTCAAGCGCGAGGACTTGAACCACACCGGCGCCCACAAGATCAATAACGTGATCGGCCAGGCGCTGTTGGCGCGGCGCATGGGCAAGAAGCGCATCATCGCCGAAACCGGTGCCGGCCAGCACGGTGTCGCCACCGCTACCATTTGCGCACGCTTCGGCCTGGAGTGCGTGGTTTACATGGGCAGTGAAGACGTCAGGCGCCAGGTGCAGAATGTCTACCGGATGGAATTGCTGGGCGCTAAGGTGGTGCCGGTCGAATCCGGATCCAAGACGCTGAAGGATGCACTGAATGAAGCGATGCGCGACTGGGTCACCAATGTCGAAGACACGTTTTACATCATCGGCACGGTTGCAGGACCTCACCCATATCCGATGATGGTGCGCGACTTCCAATCTGTGATCGGTGAAGAGTGCCTGGTGCAAATGCCGGAAATGACTGGCCGCCAGCCTGACTATGTGGTTGCCTGTATCGGCGGCGGTTCGAATGCGATGGGGATTTTCTATCCGTATCTAAGCCACCAGGAAGTGCAATTGATCGGTGTGGAAGCGGCCGGCGATGGCATGGAAACCGGCCGGCATTCGGCCTCGCTGACGGCCGGATTGCCAGGCGTGTTGCATGGTAACCGTACCTACCTGCTGCAGGATGACAATGGCCAGATCATCGAGACCCATTCGGTATCCGCCGGCCTTGATTATCCGGGCGTGGGGCCGGAACATGCATGGCTGAAGGATAGCCATCGGGCCCAGTACGTAACGATTACCGATCAGGAAGCGATCGACGCTTTTCATACCTGCACCCGGATCGAAGGCATTATTCCGGCGCTGGAATCCAGTCATGCGCTGGCTTATGCAGCCAAGCTGGCGGCAACACTGCCGAAAGATAAGATTGTCCTTGCCAATTTGTCGGGGCGCGGCGATAAGGATATGCATACAGTTTCGGAATGGAAATAAGCAAAATTGACTGCATGAAATTCAATGCAAGCCGATTCGAAGCGGCATTTTGTGCCCATGAAATGCCAAGCCTTTCGTCAGGCTCAACTAACAAACTAGAATAAATGTCACGAATCCAATCCACTTTCGCCGCGCTAGCATCGCAAAATAAAAAAGGCCTGATTCCTTTCATTACCGCGGGTGATCCCGCTCCCGAACTGACGGTGCCACTGATGCATGCGCTGGTGGCGGGTGGATCGAATGTTATCGAATTGGGCGTGCCGTTTTCGGATCCGATGGCGGAAGGGCCGGTGATTCAGCGCGCGTGCGAACGGGCGCTCAAGCATGGTGTGAGCCTGAAGGATGTGCTTGCTTATGTGCGGGAATTTCGGCAAACCGATACGCAGACGCCGGTGGTGCTGATGGGATATGCCAATCCGGTCGAACGCATGGGCATGGACGCCTTCATCCAGGCGTCCCGTGAAGCCGGTGTGGATGGCACCATCATCGTCGATTATCCGCCGGAGGAATGCGAAGAGTTTGCATCGAAAATGCAAGCCAATGGCATGGATCCGATTTTTTTGCTGGCGCCGACCTCGACTGAAGAACGGATTGCGCAAGTCGCCAAGGTTGGCAGCGGCTTCAGTTATTACGTTTCCTTGAAAGGCGTGACCGGCGCCCAGAATATCGACACCCAGGAGGTGGCGGAGCGCATCGCAACGATCCGCCGTCATGTGAAGCTGCCCATCGGCGTCGGCTTTGGCATCCGGGATGCCGCTACCGCGAAATTGGTCGCCAGTGTTGCCGATGCCGTGGTGATTGGCAGCCGCATCATTCAGGAATTGGAAAATACGCCGCGTGAGCGGGCAATCGAGGCAGCCCAGGCATTCATCGCTGAAATTCGGCGTGCCCTGGATGAAAAGATCGGGTAGGATTGCGTCCAGAAAACAGTTTGCAGTGTGCGGATGTTAATATTTATGCAATTTTGATTGCTGAAAACAAGAAAATATTTTCAGCTTGGCAACAACAATACATGAAAGAGACGCCATGAGCTGGCTAGAAAAACTACTTCCTCCGCGTATCCAGCGTAATGATGCGGCTTCCCGCAAATCGGTACCGGAAGGACTCTGGGTCAAATGCCCATCCTGTGAAGCGGTCCTGTATCGCACCGATCTTGAATCGAATATCCATGTTTGTCCCAAATGTGACCATCACATGCGGATCCGCGCTCGTGACCGCCTGGATGCATTGCTGGATGCCGAAGGACGTTACGACATTGGACAGGAAATCCTGCCGGTCGACACGCTTAAATTCAAGGATAGCAAAAAGTATCCGGACCGCCTGAAGTCGGCCATGGAAGCCACCGGTGAAACCGATGCGCTGATCGTCATGGGTGGTGCCATCATGACCTTGCCGGTGGTGGTGGCTTGTTTCGAATTTGAATTCATGGCAGGAACCATGGGCTCGGCGGTCGGCGAACGTTTCGTGCGTGGCGCGCAAAACGCGCTTGAGCAAAAAGTCCCGTTCATCTGCATCACCGCCTCGGGCGGCGCCCGCATGCAGGAAGGTTTGCTGTCACTGATGCAGATGGCCAAGACCACCTCGATGCTGACCAAGCTGTCCGAGAAAAAACTGCCTTTCATTACTGTGCTGACCGACCCCACTACCGGCGGCGTGTCAGCGTCGTTTGCCTTCATGGGCGACGTGGTAATTGCTGAGCCAAAAGCCCTGATCGGTTTTGCCGGCCAGCGCGTGATTGAAAATACCGTCCGCGAAAAATTGCCCGAAGGCTTTCAGCGTGCCGAATTCCTGGTGCAAAAAGGCGCAGTGGACATGATTGTCGACCGCCGCAAGATGCGTGAGGAAATCGCCCGTTTGTTGGCAATCTTGCAAAACCAGGCAGCAGAAGTCGTTGCTTGAATTTAATGCCAGACCAATCAGCCCGAGCCGTGGTCAGGTTCGGGCTTTTTAATTTGAAAATCGTCGTCATATAGCAGGCACATGCAGAACCATCCAAGCACACTGGCAGACTGGTTGAGCCATCTTGAATCCTTGCACCCGAAAACGATTGATCTAGGTTTGGAGCGGGTAGCGCTTGTCAAAAGCAAATTGAATATTGCCTTTGATTGCCCGGTCATCATCGTTGGCGGCACCAATGGCAAGGGCTCGACCTGCGCCATGCTGGAATCGATTCTGTTGCAGGCAGGTTATCGGGTTGGCTTGTACACGTCGCCCCATTTACTGCACTTCAACGAGCGCGCCAGGATCAATGGCGAAGCAGTATCCGATGCCGTCCTGATCGACAATTTTGCAGCGGTGGAAGCCAGTCGCGGCAATGTCTCATTGACCTACTTTGAATTCACGACACTGGCGGTGCTGCGCTTGTTCGCGCAAACCGGCCTTGATGCCGTGATTCTCGAAGTCGGCCTGGGCGGGCGTCTCGATGCGGTCAATGTCATCGATGCCGACGTTGCAATTGTGACCAGTGTCGATATCGACCACACGGAATTTCTGGGTGACACCCGCGAACAGATCGGTTATGAAAAGGCGGGGATTTTCCGCGCCGGCAGGGCGGCCATTTGCAGTGATCCGGTGCCGCCCCAATCGCTGATCCAGCATGCACAGGATATCGGCGCCGATTTGTGGCTGCTGGGGCGTGATTTCAATTATTCGGGTGACAAGCAGCAATGGAATTATGGCGGCCGTAACCAGCGCCGCAATTCGCTCGGCTATCCGAGCCTGCGTGGCGCCAATCAGCTATTGAATGCCTGTGCAGCATTGGCTGCGTTGGAAATTTTGCGCCCACGCCTGCCGGTCGGCGCACAGGAAGTGCGCAATGGCCTGGTGATACTCGATCTGCCGGGGCGATTTCAGGTATTGCCGGGGCGACCGTCGGTCATTCTGGATGTTGCGCATAATCCGCATGCGGCGGCGGCGCTGGGACAGAACCTGGATAACATGGGTTTTCACCGTTTTACTTATGCGGTATTCGGCGCCATGCAGGACAAGGATATCGATGGCGTGATTGCCCAGTTAAAAGGCCGTATCGACCATTGGTGCTTGACCGATTTGCCATTGCCGCGTGCCGCAAGGGCGCAAGAGATTCAACAGAAGCTGCTCGACGCTGGCATTGTGCCTGGCACAGAACCCGATGCCGAATGCACCATTGCCTGTTTTGCTACACCTGCGCAAGCTTTTGCAAATGCAATGAAGAGAGCAGGCGAGAATGATAGAATTGCGGTTTTCGGATCTTTCCTGACTGTCGCTGGCGTCATGGAAGCCCGGCACTCACAACGTTCCCTGTCACTATAGAATTGATCGCATGAGCTTGTTCTCGTTTTTTCGTAAAAACAAGCAAGAAGCCCCGTCCGAGGACGGCGAATTTTATTCCCGTGCCGAAGATGAATTGAGCGTCTCGCGCGCACGCGGCAAACGCAAATCAAAGCAATCCGATGCGCCGAGCGATCCGGTCTTGCCGGAGAAGAAGCGTGCGCGTCGGCGCTTGGTGGGTGCGATTGCACTGGTACTGGCGGCGATCATCGGTTTGCCGATGATTCTTGATTCAGAGCCCCAACCGCTGGCGCAAGACATCTCGATTCAAATTCCTTCCAAAGACCAGCCGCGGCCGTCGCGCCAGCTGCGGGCGCCGGTTCCGGCTGCCGAGCCGTACGCTCAGCCCGCTGCTCAGCCCGAGCAAATCATGGAGCCTGCGGCACCTGCTGCTGCCGCTGATGCGCCCGGGAAAACGACAAGCGTTGATCGCGGCAATCAACAGGCTGCTTCCGAACCAGGCAGCAAGGCCGCAGCATCTGTGCCAAAGATACAAATTCCAAGCAAGCCGGAAATCAAATCCGAGTTGAAACAAGCCGCACCTGAGCCGAAATCGACCAGTAAAATCGAAGCGAAAGCATCCTTGGATGATGCCCGTGAAGAAGCACGGGCCAAGGCGATCCTGGAAGGCAAGCCGGTGGCAAAGACCGATGCTATTAAAACCTCCGTCGATACGAAGTCGGGTAAATTCGTGGTTCAGGTAGCGGCATTGGCCAGCAAGGAAAAAATCAATGAGTTGCGCAACAAGTTAAAGGCGGCAGGTATTCAAAGCCAGGTGCAAAAAGTGGCCACTGCATCGGGAGACCGTACCCGCATCCGTGTCGGCCCATTCGCTTCCCGGGAAGATGCCGAGAAGATGCGAGCGCGGCTGATCAAGCTGGGATTGAATGGCACGCTGGTACCGGTTGGGCTTTGACGCGGAACGCAGCTAGTGACCATTTTTGATTACCTGGTGCTGTTTGTATTGATTTGTTCCATTGTTATCAGCACGCTGCGAGGTTTGGTCAAGGAAGTACTGTCGCTGCTGGGCTGGGTAGTGGCACTGGTGGTGGCCAATGCCTATGGCCAGGATCTGGCGGTATTGCTGGTGGATGTCGTGCCCGGCGACGCGACGCGTCTGATTGCTGCTTTCATTGCCTTGTTTATTGGCGTCAGACTGTTGATGGGGTTGTTTGCGATGGCCGTCGATGCAATCATCCGTCGCAGCGGCATGAATGTGGCGGATCGTGGCCTTGGCGGTCTATTTGGCTTGGCGCGCGGTCTGGTGTTGATCATGGCAGTAGTGCTGGTATGTGGCATGACAGCGATTCCGCAGCAGCCATTCTGGAAAAATGCCTTATTCAGCCCGTTGGCGGAAACCGCCGCCGGCACCGTCAAGCCGTTTTTGCCGGGCGCGATGGTAAGGCATGTGAAGTTTTAAT
>JAKFFK010000255.1:0-3299 GCA_036675285.1 Paucimonas sp.
TGGCGCCGGAACTGTTCATACGCCAGGGCGATCCGGCTGCCATGCCTTCGGTTGCCCGGCTGATCAAGGAAGTCGTGGCCAAGGTGCCGGACCAGCAGGTAATGAATGACCTCGATGCCTGCGTGGCATGGGCCGGCAAAAACGGTGGCAATCCCGACCGGCTCGGCATTACCGGATTTTGCTGGGGAGGACGCGTAGTATGGCTGTACAGTGCGCACAACCCGAAAGTACAAGCGGGCGTTGCCTGGTATGGCCGCCTAGTCGGCGACAAGACGGCGCAAACACCAAGCCAGCCGATCGATATCGCGGCCGGCCTGAAAACCCCGGTGCTGGGTCTGTATGGCGGCAAGGACGGTGGCATTCCGCTGAAGACGGTCGACCAGATGAAGGCGGCACTGACGCAGGGCAGCAGCAATTCGGAATTCGTTATATATCCGGATGCCGGCCATGCATTTTTTGCCGATTACCGGCCGAGCTATGTGGACGCCGCCGCAAGAGATGGCTGGGCGCGCTGCCTGGCCTGGTTCAAGGCGCATGGCGTGACGTGATGCCTGCTGCCGCATCACCTGCAGACTCATGGCCAGTTTGGCCGTGCATTTTTCAGGTGACACTGTTTGCTGAAACAGGCGGCATGTGTTTTAATTTGCCACCACATTGCACTGCCACGAGTTCAAAATTAATTCCACGCTGATTTCCATCCTGCTGACCACGACCATCGCGGGCCTCATCAGCATTTCCGCAGCCGCCATCTTTTCATTCGGCTTGCTGGCGAAAATGGTCGATCGGATGGTCAGCCTGTCAGTCGGCATCCTGCTGTCGACCTCCCTGCTGCATGCATTGCCGGAAGCATTCGAATCGCATGCCGACACGCATGCCTTGTTTGCGACCCTGTTGGCCGGCCTGCTCGGTTTTTTCCTGCTCGAGAAATTCGCGATCCTGCGCCATTCGCATCATTACGAAGGCGACGGCCACCACCATGAGCATGGCCATGATGCGCATGAAGCGGGCAAATCCGGCTGGATGATCCTGATTGGCGACGGCTTGCACAATTTCACCGACGGCATCCTGATAGCCGCCGCTTTCCTGGCCGACCCCAATCTCGGCATCATCACGGCCGTGGCCATCATCGCCCATGAAATTCCGCAGGAAATCGGCGACTTCATCGTGCTGTTGAATGCCGGCTTCAGCCGCACCCGTGCTTATGTATATAACCTGCTGTGCAGCCTGATGGCGGTGGCCGGCGGCCTGCTCGGCTATTTCACCCTGGAGCAGGTCAGCCACTGGATTCCGTTCGTGCTGGTGTTCGCCTCGTCCGGCTTCATCTATATCGCGGTCAGCGACCTGATGCCGCAGATGCAGCGCCGCGCGACCTGGCGCGAGACGATTCCACAGGTGCTGCTGATCGCACTGGGTGTGGCAATCGTGCTTTTCTTGACCAACGGCGCCCACTGACAGGTTTTGCAAGGCGGGCGATTTCTCCAGGTGCGTAAAGCATGCGCACCTCGTGATGCACGTGCGCCGGATGGCGTGACTGGCCGCTTTACGCTGGCAGTCCCGCTATCACCTTTGCAGACAAAAAAAGCCGATCTCGTAATTGGCGGCAACCCCCGTCTGTAATTGCCGCAACACCGGCCGCAAATTCACCGGCAGATGCCCGGGGCGAGGCTGATCGGCGCCGATTGCGCGCAGGCTGTGGATAAACGACTGACCGTTGGCATGCTGCTCGGTGACGGATATGCGATGCGCGTGCATGCGGCCATTGCTGATGGCATGGCAATCGCGCAGCAGCGTGCGGTAATCCGGACAGGGATGCAAACCCGGCGCAAGATCCAATCGTTCGTGAGCACTGCGCCATTCCGAAAAAGAGCCGTCAAGCAGGATACTGAAGGCCAGCACACGGCTGCTGTTGAAATATCGCTCCAGCACCGATGGCAAGGAATCGAACCATTGAAAGCACATGGCCGAGACAATCCAGTCAGGCGCCGGATCAATGCGTCCATCGCGGCCGTCGAATAGTGAGAATCGCAGATTGGCATTGGGCGAAAAGCTCGCGCGGCAGTGCTCCACCATGGCCGGCGCAAGGTCGGTGGCATGCAGGCAGGCGCTGGGATGGCGCGCCTGCAGCAGACGGGTGAACATGCCGGTGCCGCAGCCGATTTCAGCGATGCTGGCTGGTGCGGCTATGCCTAACTGCGCCAGCCAGACATCGAATTGGCCCGCTGCCTGTTTCTGGATGCAGGCAGCTTGCTCATAACGCCCGGCAGCATCGGAAAAGCGCATGGCGAGCTGCTTATGCATGGATGCTCTCCGTGAATTCAACGATGGCATCGACTGCTGCGGCCGGTTCGCGCAGCAGAACCGTATGATCACCGGAAAATTCACGCAGCGTGCAGCCAGCCTGCGCAAAGCAGGCGTGGCTCAATGCCGCTGGCACGATGCTGTCTTCGCTGCTTGCCAGCGCCAGGACCGGGCAGGCGGGCAGTGCAAGGTTCAGGTCGCGCAAACAGGCAAGGTGGGCCAGCAGCGCTGCCTGGTCGCGCTCTACCGGCGCCGGTGCCGGCATGCCGCAAGCTAAATGGAATTCCTGGACGAGTGCGTGAGGATCATGCGCAAGGCGGGCCAGCATGGCATCGACCAGACGTGCCGGCGCGCCTTGCGGGTGTCCGGGGCGCCGGCAAAAACGGGTAAATCCATTGAGTGAAATTGCCGCCTTCCAGGGCTGCGCCTGCTGCAGCAGCCAGGCGAAACCATAGGAATGGCCGAGCGCGATCCAGGTGGTTTCCGGGGTCAATGCCGGCAAATGCGCAGCGCAGTTGAAGCCGAGGTCGAAGCTGGCATTGGCGGCATGCGGCAAGCGCTGCGCCAATGCCATCCTGAGCGGGGCCAAAGCGCGCGCATCGAAGGACCAGCCGTGACAAAATGCAAAACCGATCATGCGCTCGCCGTGCCACGCAACGGCGCGGATGTCTGTTGAGACGCTGCCGGCCTGGCTGCTGCTTCGGACACATGGAGTACCTGTGCCGGCAATGCACGCCTGACACCCAGTGTCTGCAGTTCACGCATCAGCTGCAAATTGATCGACTGCTGAATATCCATGTACACATTGTAATCCGGCGCCAGCACGTAATACACCACTTCATAATCCAGCGAGCTGGCGCCGAATTTGTTGAAATGGGCCCGGTCGAAACGGGCCTGCTCATGGCTTTGGATAATTGTTTTGACGATGCCGGCTACTGCTTCGGCTGCATCGGGCGTGGTGTCGTAAGTCACGCCAAAGTTGAATGCAACGCGCCGTTCGG
>JAKFFK010000218.1:0-18864 GCA_036675285.1 Paucimonas sp.
TGCGTGATTTCATCGATCAGGATGAAGGCGCCGGTCGAACGGATCGCATCATAGGCGTCAGCTGCCAATGGCTGCTGCACATTGATCGAGACGATGGCAATATCGTTGAGCTTCAGCGATTCGGCGGTGTGCCGTTCCTGAGTGTTGATGTCGAGCAGCGTATCGATCCGGGTCACGCGCGCTGCCACTTGCCGGGTAGTGTGCTTCATCCAGTACTTGCGGCGCATGTCGAGCGCATCTTCGGACAGCCAGCAGATTTCGGCATTCACGGTTTTCAGCAGGGCCGCCGGCCTGTCGGCGGCAGCCAGCATGTCGCCGCGCGAAATATCCCGATGCTCATCCAGCAGCAGGGTGACCGACTGGCCTACCACCGCCGATTCCAGCGCGCCGTCCAGCGTCAGGATTTCTTTGACAGTGGCAGTCTGGCCGCTCGGCTGCACCACCAGCTGATCGCCTTTGCTGACCTTGCCGGCTTCGATGCGCCCCATGTAGCCGCGGAAGTCATTGGCTTCATGGCCGTTGTGACGCGCCACCAGTTGTACCGGAAAACGGAACGGCTCATCATGCGATTCGTCGTACACCGACAGCGATTCGAGCAATTCGATCAGGGTCGGCCCCTGATACCAGGGCATCTTGTCGCCGGCTTCCACCACATTGTCGCCGGCCAGCGCCGACAGCGGAATCGGCCGGATATCCTTCAAGCCCAGTTGCTCGGCAAATTTTCGGTATTCGCCGACAATGCGCTCGTACACGGTGCGGTCGTAATTGACCAAATCCATCTTGTTAACGGCGACGACGACATGCTCGATGCGCAGCAGATGGGCAATAGTCGAATGGCGCTTGGTTTGCGTGAGCAGTTCAACGCTGCCGTCATCGCCCAGTTTGACCTTCGACACGTCGATCAGGATGATCACCGCATCGGCGGTCGATGCGCCGGTCACCATGTTGCGGGTGTACTGTTCATGGCCCGGGGTGTCGGCGATGATGAACTTGCGCTTCGGCGTGGCGAAATAGCGGTAGGCGACGTCGATCGTGATGCCTTGTTCGCGTTCGGCTTCCAGGCCATCGGTCAACAGCGACAGGTCGATGGCCGTGCCGAGCGTGCGCTTGTGCTTGGAACGTGAAATCGCGGCAAGCTGATCGGCGAAAATGCCCTTGCTGTCGAACAGCAAGCGGCCGATCAGGGTGCTCTTGCCGTCATCGACGGAGCCGGCGGTGATGAAACGCAGCAAGCCGCGTTCCGCTGATTGTTGTGCCGGGGCTTGCGCCGGGTTTTGTTCTGCAACGACCGCGTTCATTAGAAATACCCTTCTTTCTTGCGTTTTTCCATCGAGGCTTCGGATGTCTGGTCATCCATGCGGGTTGCGCCGCGCTCGGTAATTTGCGTCACTGCGGTTTCGGCAATGATCTGGTCCACCGTGACCGAGTCGGAAGCGACCGGGCAGGTGCAGGAAATATCGCCGACAGTGCGAAAGCGCACTACCCGAGTCTCGACTTGCTCGCCTTCTTTTGGTGGGGTCAGGTCGGTCAGCGGCACCAGCAAGCCGTTGCGCGGAATGACCTGGCGTTCATGCGCGAAATAAATCGGCGGCAGTTCCAGTTTTTCACGGGCGATGTATTGCCATATGTCAAGCTCGGTCCAGTTCGAGATCGGGAATACGCGCATGTTTTCCCCGGGGTGGACGCGGGTGTTATACAAATCCCACAACTCGGGGCGCTGCGCCTTCGGATTCCACTGGCCGAATTCGTCGCGGAATGAAAAGATGCGTTCCTTGGCGCGCGCCTTTTCTTCATCGCGCCGGGCGCCGCCGATGCAGGCGTCGAACTTGTGTTCGGCAATCGTTTCCAGCAGCGTCACGGCCTGCGCGGCATTGCGCGAATCGGTTTTAGGATTGCGCAGGCGCACAGTGCCGCGCTGGATCGAATCCTCGACCGAGCCGACGATCAGGCGTTCGCCCAGTTCGGCCACACGTTTGTCGCGAAAGGTAATGACTTCCGGGAAATTGTGGCCGGTGTCGACGTGCACTAGCGGAAATGGAAATTTACCGGGACGGAAGGCTTTTTCTGCAATGCGCAGCAATACCACCGAATCCTTGCCGCCGGAGAAAAGCAGGGCCGGGTTGGCGCACTCGGCGGCCACTTCGCGCATGATGTGGATGGCTTCGGATTCGAGCCAATCCAGATGACGGTTGCTGGCCGCATCCAGGAATAATTTTTCGACTGCTGTGTTCATAGTGATTTCATTTTTAAAAAACATTTAACCGCAGCGAAAACGGTGATCATCGAGAAAGCCGGTATCGATTTTCAAATGCTGCTGCTTCTTTTCATCCGGTTGCATCTCGTGCTGTGCTGTCCGTGCCTGTCGCGGCAAATCGATTCGTCATCAGGCGATCGATTTCATCCGCACCAGCTTGCCATCGACGACATGCAAGCCGCACTCCTTGGATTCAGGGTTTTCCCACCACCAGCGGCCGGCGCGCACATCTTCGCCCGGCTGGATCGCGCGGGTGCACGGTTCGCAGCCAATCGATGGATAACCCTTGTCGTGCAGCGGGTTGTACGGCACGTTCTTGCTACGGATGTAATGCCAGACATCTTCTTCCGACCAGTCGGCCAGCGGATTGAACTTGGTCATGCCGTGCGCTGCGTCATCTTCCTGTACATGCAATTCGGCGCGCGTAGTCGATTGCGCACGGCGCTGGCCAGTGATCCAGGCCCGCTTGCCGGCCAGTGCACGATTCAGCGGCTCGACCTTGCGGATGCGGCAGCATTCCTTGCGCATCTCGACGCTGTCGTAAAAGGCATTCAAGCCATTCGCAGTGACATAGGCGCCGATGGCTTCGGCTTGCGGCTGGTACAGTGCGACATCGTATGCGTAGGTCTGCTGGATACGCTCGATCATGTCCAGCGTTTCTTTATGCAGACGCCCGGTTTCCAGCGTGAAAATGCCGATCGGCAGTTTGGCGCGCAGGATCAGGTCGGTCAGCACCATGTCTTCGGCCGCCAAGCTCGACGCAAATACCGCAGGCGAAAAATCGCCGGCGATCCTGTTCAGTGTCGCCTGGGTTGTGGCAAGCAGGCCGTTGAAGTCGTCGGGTTTCATTGCGCTATTCCGGCGATTTCTGTCCGCGATTATCGACGCGACGGAACAAGGGCGATTTCTGGTCCCAGGCAATCTGGTAGGCTTCCGAAAAATCGAACAAGCTCTTCAGTGCATCATGGATGTTGCGGTCTTCGCGGGTCGCGAATGCATTGAAGCCGACACGCTGCATGTAAAACATCTGGTCGCGCAGCACGTCGCCAATCGCGCGCAATTCTCCGGTAAAGCCCAGGCGCATGCGCAGGTTGTACGCAATTGAATAGCCACGGCCATCGGAAAATTTCGGGAAATCGACGGCGATCACCGGCAGCTTCGCCACATCCGCCTTCAAGACTTCCGGACGTTCATGACTGGCAATCCATACCCCGATATCGGCACGGCCCTGCAGGCTGGTGCGCTGCGCTTCCCAGACGGTCAGTGGCACGATGAATTTGCCGGCCGGGACGGTTGCCGTTTCCGGCGTCTCGCCTTCGGCCAGCTTCAGCACGGTCCAGTCATCGTTGACGACCGCTTTATCTTTAATGATTTCACGCATATTCATCTTCCCCTACCAGTTCACCGCCCTTGATCGGTGACGCATAGACATGTTCCTTGAACGGATCCAGGCCAAGACGGCGCACCGTGTCGATGAAACGCTCGCCGTCAATCCGGTCCCTGACATAGACTTGCAACAGGCGGTCGATTACGCCCGGCACTTGCTGCGCCGAAAACGACGGCCCGATGATCTTGCCGATCGAGCTGTGGTTGCCTTGCGCACCGCCAATCGAGATCTGGTACCACTCGGAACCATCCTTATCGACCCCGAGAATGCCAATATTGCCGATATGGTGATGGCCGCAGGCGTTGATGCAGCCGGACATGTTCAGTTCGATTTCGCCGATATCGTGCTGAAAATCGATATCTTCGAAACGTTCGGTGATGGCTGCCGCGATCGGGATCGACTTGGCATTGGCCAGCGAGCAGAAATCGCCGCCCGGGCAGCAGATCACATCGGTCAGCAGGCCGATGTTCGGCGTGGCCAGGTGATGCGCCTTGGCTTCGCCCCACAGCGTATGCAGTTCGGATTGCTTGACGTCCGCCAGCACCAGATTCTGTTCATGGGTGACGCGCAATTCGCCGAAGCTGTAGCGGTCGGCCAGGTCGGCGACGAAATCCATCTGTTCCGCAGTCGCGTCGCCAGGGGGCACGCCGGGCTTTTTCAGCGACAACACGACAATGGCGTAGCCGGGCACCTTGTGCGGCTTGACGTTGCGCTTCATCCAGTTGTCGAATGCCTTGCTTTGGCCTCTTTGCTGCTTCAGCAGCGCATCTTCGTTGGCCAGCGTTGCGTAAGCCGGCGGCGTGAAATAGGCTGAAATCCGGTTGAATTCATCATGTGTGAGTGTGCCGGGACCATCCTTGATGTCGGCCCATTCCTCTTCCACCATGCGGGCGAATTCCTCGACGCCGGTGGCTTTCACCAGGATCTTGATGCGCGCCTTGAACTTGTTGTCGCGCCGGCCATACTGGTTGTAGACGCGCAGGATCGCTTCGATATATGTCAGCAAGTGCTGCCACGGCAGGAATTCACGAATGAAGCTGCCGAGGATCGGGGTGCGGCCAAGGCCGCCGCCGACCAGCACGCGGTAACCGATTTCTCCTTCGGCATTTTTCACCATCTCGATGCCGATATCGTGCATGGCGATTGCCGCGCGATCTTCTTTGGCGGCATTGAAGGCGATCTTGAATTTGCGCGGCAGATAAGCGAATTCCGGATGGAAGGTACTCCATTGGCGCACCAGTTCCGCATACGGACGCGGATCGAGCAGCTCGTCTGCTGCAACGCCGGCATATTCATCGGCAGTCGTGTTGCGCACGTCATTGCCGGATGTCTGGATCGAATGCATTTCAACCGAGGTCAGGTGCTCGAGAATATCGGGCGTTTCTTCCAGCTCGATCCAGTTGAACTGGATATTCTGGCGCGTCGTGAAGTGACCATAACCGCGATCATATTTGCGTGCGATATAGGCGAGCTTGCGCAACTGGGTCGAGGACAACAAGCCATACGGAATGGCGATGCGGTACATGTACGCATGGCGCTGCATGTACAGGCCGTTTTGCAGGCGCAGGGGAAGAAATTCCTCTTCTGTCAATTCATCCGCGATACGGCGACGGACCTGATCGCGAAACTGGGCGACACGTTCCTTGACGATCAGGTGATCATATTGGTCGTAGCGATACATCTTGAATCCTTTTTAAAACTTTACAGCTTAATAAAGTAACTTGACAGCAACGCCAGTCAACGTCATGGCTAGCAATCCGCGCAACACCTTTTCTGGAACCGCGCGGGCGCCCAGTGAGCCAATGGTGATGCCGGGGACTGAGCCGATCAGCAGCATTCCCAGCAATTCCCAATTGATGGAGCCGAGCCACCAGTGGCCGAAGGCGGCAATCGCGGTCAACGGTACCGCATAGGCGATATCGGTGCCGGCAATCTCGGCCGGCGCCAGCTTCGGATACAGCAATACCAGCAGGGTGGCGCCTACCGCACCGGCGCCAATCGAAGAGATGGTGACTAATGTGCCCAGCACCGCGCCAGCCGCTATTGTAGCAATTGTTAGATTGTTGCCTTGCAGTTGCCTTTCCGGGTGGCTGTTAATCCAGTCTTGCATGCGGCGCCTGAACAACAAGGCGACCACTGTCAGCAAGACCGAACCGGCGATCGAATAACGGATGATCTGGTTGATTTGCTGGTCCAGCCCGCCAAAATATTTGAGTGCCAGGGTAGTAATGACGGCTGCCGGCAAGGCACCCAGGCATAAATGCTTGACAATTTGCCAATGCACGTTGCCGCGAAAACGGTGCGCAAAGGTGCCCGCACTCTTGGTGATCGACGCAAAGGCAAGGTCGGTGCCAACCGCGACACTGGGCGACACGCCAAACATCAGCGTCAGCAGCGGCGTCATCAGGGAGCCGCCGCCGACACCGGTCAGGCCGACCAGCATGCCGACAGCAAAACCGGACACTATATAAGTTAAATCCATAACACCTCGCGCAAAGTAGGGTGAATGGTAATAAACTTGCTCCTTATTCCAAACAACAAAGTATTTATTTGCTTATATGCTTATTTGGCATATATAAATACAAAATGCGCAGGTAGAAAGACTAGGGATGCCATGAATCTTCATCAATTGCGGTTTGTACGGGAAGCCGTCCGGCAAAATTTCAACCTGACCGAAGCGGCCAAGGCGCTGTTTACTTCGCAGCCGGGGGTATCCAAGGCCATCATCGAACTGGAAGAAGAGCTTGGCATCGATATTTTTTCGCGCCACGGCAAGCGGATCCGCGGCTTGACCGAGCCGGGCAGGGCGGTGTTGAAGTCGGTGGAATTGATCATGCAGGAAATTGACGGGCTGAAACAAATTGGCAAGGAATTTGCCGCCCAGGATAGCGGTAGTTTCACTATAGCAACAACACATACCCAAGCGCGCTATTCCCTCCCCAAAGTGGTGCAGGCATTCACGCAAAAATTCCCCAAGGTCCGGCTTTCCTTGATTCAAGGCAATCCCAAGCAAATTGCCGAAATGGTTTTGAAAGACCAAGCCGATCTGGCAATCGCCACCGAAGCGATTGCCAGCCTGGATGGCTTGATCACGCTGCCTTGCTATCAGTGGGAACATATCGTGGTGGTGCCGCTGGACCACCCGCTGTTGAAGTCGAACGACATTACGCTGGAAGAGATTGCTGCATATCCGGTCATCACTTATGACAATGCCTTTACCGGGCGCAACAAGATTGACCATGCATTTGCCTTGCGCTCGCTGAAGCCGGATATCTTGCTCGAAGCCATTGATGCCGACGTGATCAAAACCTATGTGGAATTGAATATGGGTATCGGCATCATCGCCGGCATGGCATTTGATGCGGAGCGCGACCGCAACCTGCGGGCGATTCCAGTCGGGCACTTATTTGGCACCAATGTCTCTCGTGTGGCGGTCAAGCAAGGCGCGTACTTGCGCAGTTATGTATACACTTTCATTGAATTATTGGCGCCGAGCCTGAACCGGAAAATGATTGAACGGGTCATGAGCGGCGAAAAAGAGATGTACGAGCTATAGCGCCTGAAGCGCTCTAGTCGATGGGGGAAATCAATGAAACTGGCAACCCTGAAAGATGGCACGCGCGACGGCCAGCTGGCCGTAGTAGCGCGGGATCTGAAGACGGCGGTGCTGGCCGACGGCATTGCCGCCAGCTTGCAGCGTGCGCTGGACGATTGGCAATTCATCGCGCCGCAGCTCGAAAAGCTATATGAAGACCTGTGCGAAGGCCGTGCGCGCCACAGTTTCGATTTCGATCCGGCGCGCTGCATGGCGCCGTTGCCACGTGCGTATCAATGGGCCGATGGCTCGGCCTATGTGAACCATGTCGAACTGGTGCGGCGCGCCCGCAATGCCGAGATGCCGGCATCGTTTTGGCAAGAACCATTGATGTACCAGGGCGGCTCCGATGATTTCCTCGGGCCGATGGATGACATCCTGCTGGCTTCGGTTGACTGGGGCATCGATTTCGAAGGCGAAGTGGCGGTGATTGTCGATGATGTGCCGATGGGATGCCCGCCTGCAGACGCCGCCGGTCATATCAGGCTGCTGATGCTGGTCAATGATGTCTCGCTGCGCAACCTGGTGCCGGCGGAACTGGCCAAGGGATTTGGTTTTCTGCAATCCAAGCCGGCATCGAGCTTTTCGCCGGTGGCGGTCACGCCTGACGAATTGGGCAGTGTCTGGCAGGATGGCAAGGTGCATTTGCCGCTGCGCGTGACATGGAACGGTGTGCAGGTCGGCAAGCCGAATGCCGGTATCGACATGGTGTTCGGCTTTCCGGAATTGATCAGTCACCTGGCCATGACGCGCAATGTGCGCGCCGGGTCGATCATCGGCTCGGGAACCGTGTCCAACAAGGATGCCGGGCGCGGCTATACTTGTATTGCTGAAAAGCGCGCGCTGGAAATGATTGCTGACGGCGAAGCGAAAACGCCGTTCATGCAATTTGGCGACACGATCCGTATCGAAATGCTGGACGCCGGCGGCAAATCGGTGTTTGGCGCAATCGATCAGCAAGTTGTGCAAACCGTGCCTAAAACCCGTCGTTAAGCTGTCCCGTCGTTAAGTTGTCCTTACGCAGGAGGTCGTCATGGCCACACTTACCACCACCAAGCTCGGGCAAAGCGCCGTGCTGCCGGCGGCCGTCCCGATCAACGGCCTGCACCATTTCGCCTACCGCTGTCGTGACGCCGAAGAAACCCGCCACTTTTACGAAGACATCCTCGGCTTGCCGCTGTTTCACTATATCCGCGCCGATCATGTGCCGTCGACTGGCGAATACTGCCCGTACGTGCATATTTTTTTCCGCATGACCGATGGTTCCTGCCTGGCGTTCTTTGACCTGGGCGACAACGTGCTGCCGCACGCATCCGCCAATACCCCGCAATGGGTCAACCACATTGCGCTGCGGGTCGACAGCGTTGCGCAACTGGAGGCGATGAAAACACGCCTGGAAGCCCACGGCATCGATGTGCTGGGAGTGACTGACCACCGGGTATTCCGGTCGATTTACTTTTTCGATCCGAACGGCATCCGGCTGGAGCTGTGCGCGCAGTTGGCGCCGGAGGCGCAGATGCTGGCTGAACAACAGGGTATTCACGACAAGCTCAACGCCTGGTCGCAGGAAAAGGCCAGGCGGCTGGCGGAAAAAGCATGAAGCTGATCGACTGCACCGAGCAAAAGCATGCGGCTGCCATGCTCGACATCCTGAACGACGCGATCATCGATTCGACCGCGCTATACGATTACCAGCCCCGGCCGGCCGAGAGCATGGTGGCCTGGTTTGCGGCGAAGCGGCAGGGCAGGTACCCGGTGATCGGTATCGAAGATGATGCAGGCCGCCTGGCCGGGTTTGCCAGCTTTGGCGTTTTCCGTGCCTGGCCAGCCTACAAGTATACGGTCGAGCATTCAGTCTATATCCACAAGGACTATCGCGGGCAAGGCCTGGGGCACATGCTGATGACAGAATTGATCGGGGCGGCGCAGCGGCAGGATTATCATTGCCTGATCGGCGTCATCGACATGAACAATACGGCCAGCATCGCGCTGCATCAGGCAAGTGGATTCGTGCATGCCGGCACGGTTCGCCAGGCCGGCTACAAGTTCGGCGAGTGGCTCGATGTCGGGTTTTACCAGTTGCTGCTGGCTTCGCCGGCCGAGCCGGTCGATGGCTGACAGCGCCCGTTGCCCAATCCCTGAAATGGTTTGCGATTAAATTACTTATGTCTGACAACTACATCACGCGCGGCGAAATCATCCTGATGCTGCAAAGATGGCAGGATGGGGAGATCGGCACGCAGCAATTATGGGATTGGGCCAGCCACCGCTTTCAGTCAGGCGGCGCCGACTACGACGACTGGGATGACGAGGTCTCGGTGGCGCACGAAATGCTCGGCGCGCTCGACAGCCTCGACATGCATTTGATGCTGGTCGACGATGTACCGCTGCATCTGGCATTTCTGCAAACGCCGATCGGCGCATTTGCAGACGCCCATCAGCACTGGCGCAAAGCACTGGACGCAATCGATTATGCAGAGCGCAAACAGCGTTTGAAAGACGATCCGATTTATGCGCTGTATTGCGATTGAACTATTACGAACGCAGCCACCAGGCAGATTTATTTATTGGCAGTTAATAAGCGCGTAAATGATCGCAATTGTCTTGGCTACGGGGTTCACGGCAAAAGACGCAACGGGATCAGGCGCCGGATCTGGCGGCCGATCACTTCCCGGAAACGCGGGCTATGCAGGCAGATGCCGCCGACGAGACCGACCAGGCACCCCAGCACGGTATCGAATAAGCGTGCCTGAATCAGTGCGCCCGGTGAAGCATGACCCAAGGTCGCCGCTTCTGCCAGCAGGATGGTCAGTGGCGTGATGAAGATGGCGGCGAATGCATAGTGTCGCACTATCGTAATTTCGATGATGAAGGCCAGCGCCATCATGGTCAGCGAAATGCTCCATTTGTCCAGCGGCAGCAGCAACAGGCCCCAGGCCACCAGCAGGCCGAAGCCGGTGCCGACCACCCGGTGTACTTGCTTGTTCCACACCGCACGCAGCGACGCGCCCTGGATCACCGCCAGGCAACTCACCGGCACCCAATAGGCTTTCTCCAATTGCAGCGCCTGCGCAAGCGCCAGTGAAATCCCGACGAACACGCCGATTACCACCGAGTCAAACACCACGAAATCAAAGGACGGCGGCGGCAAGGGTGCGACCGGCTTCGGTGCCTGCAGCCGCAATATATACAGGCTATAGAAAAACCCGATTATGCAAGCCAGCAGGCAGCCCATGGTGATCAAGCCCACCATGAGCGGCATTTGCAGTACTCCCACCGGGGAATAGGCACCGATGGCCGCCGCCATGATAAAAAACAGGCTGCCCGGCGGGCCAACCGCGTAAAAGCGGCAAACCATCGTGACCAGGATGGCGATAACAACCAGCATCGGCATCATGAGCGCTGGGAAGAAGTGGCTCAAGAGCCCCAGCGTGTAGCAGGCTGCCATGCCGAAAGCGCAAGCCATCACCGTGACCATGCGGTGATACAGCGGTGTGCTGGGAAGATACAGAAAAACCAGCCCGCCAAGTGCCGAGACCAGTCCGTAATCCATATGATCGAAATAGGCGCCGACCAGCAGCGGCAGACCCGACGCCAGTGCCGCAGCGAGCGGCATTTGCCACATCCGGTCACTGGCGTGGATCGTCGTTAGATGGCGCAGTTCTTCGCGTATTAGCTTGAGCAACTTATTCCACAAGTTCGAGCGCGTCATTGGCTGCCTTTTGGATATGTCTATTGCGCGCTTAGAGCGAAAGATGAATGGGAAGCGGTTATTTTATCAAGATACTTGATGAGGCAGTAAGGGGCAGCGTCAATCCGACAGCAGGCTTTGCTGCAACGATGGCGAGCATAAAGATTAAAAAATTTAAAAGACAGTATCTCTTTATTTTCGATTAGTGAAAATTAACTGATGTGGCCACTTTAATTAACCTTGAATATTTAAGTTTTATTTTTTGATGTCACCCCTTGGACAAGTACGTAACATGTGCAGCAAAGTGGTAAGACTGTTGTTGCGTGTTTGGGATGAGCAACGAATTTTTTAGGCACGATGCCAAAGAAAGGCACAGGATAAAGACTTGATTGTTCATGGCACAGTGAACCAAATTGCTGCAATTATGATTGCGATGAACATCAACGCTACCAAAACACCCGCACTTTCATTTGGTGATTGGTCGATCTCGAAGTGAAATATTGTGTTGATGGCACTACCAACAACGTCACCAGCTTTCTCGCGAAACAAAAATCCAACAATTCCAAACGCGCTACCAGAATAAGTTAGCCAGTGACGGAGGACCGGATCGATTCCTGGGTCCGTGAAATTCAATGAGTGTGATAGGCCATATAACCACCAGCAAGAGACGCCAATGATTGCGCCAAAGATGGCACCGATTAGTGCGTAATATATTCGTTCAGTAAGTGCCATCGATATAGTAGGAATTGAGCTGGTTAACGTTTGACATGAGAGGCTCTACCCGGCTTACCGTGGGAGAGTCCTCTCGATGGAAAGGTTAGGCATCACTTGTTTGCCTTGTTTGTCAAGGCTTATGAAAACAGCGCGAGCCAATGAGACCAAGGCCATTCGGGAACAAATCTGGCAGATGCCCGTGCTCGGAGCGATCCGATGATAACCTCCCCTCTTGTCGCAGCTCGGTCCAATGCTGCCTTGCACGCGATGCAGCGAGCCTGCAACTCTTGGCTGGACATCTTTTCGTGATCGCGTGCAATGATTTCGAACGCCATTCTGAAAGCGTTAATGTTGCTATAGACGTAGACCACGCCCTCGGCAGTAGATGCGCCGAGGAGTCCAAGTTTGTCGATCGACTTTTCATATACGACGTCCTTCGGTCGTTCAATCGGTCGAAGCCGGCCAAGGTCTGGCTTCCCGTTTTCTGTAGCTCCGATTAATGACTTCAATACTTCTGAAAGCATTGGCCAAGCATCTTCGTAGGCGGAGAGTTCACCGGCCAAGCTTGCCGCAAGCGTTGTGCCATCTCGAAAGCGTTTATAGCTCTCCGAAAGGAACGAGTTGATGAAGGCAACTGCAAGAGCGACCATGCCAGCAATGAGTGCGACGATGACGGTATCTGACATTTTTGGTAAGTGAGGTAACTGCGATGTCTAACTGTTATATGTGCACCCTAAAAGGTGCTTTGTTTTGCGACAATTCGTGAAATTCGATGACAAGTTCAATTGGAATTGTTTGTCAAATCAATATGTTGATTGAATTTAGCACACCCTATTGGTAAAACACAAATTCACCTTGAATCCATCGCATGGTGAAGCAAGTCGCAAAGGCAAAGGTGAGTGCACGAGCTGACTCGGCTAGTTCAATGCGGTGCTGTGGCTTGAGTCAATGCAGGTCCAACCCAGCATTCCAGATAAAGGGAGTTGCGGCGAACCCAGATATAGGGTCAATCAAATTGTTTGGCTTGCAACATATAGACACTTGCCGAGCCGATGGGAAGTAGCATCGACTCAGAGGAAATCAGGCCTGTGCTCAGGCCGCCATGCGCGGTGTCGTAGTGCGGCAGCCATCCAGCAGAAAAGACAGGTCTACCACCAGCACCAGTTCGCCTTCGGCGGATCGAGCCGTGCCGGTGATGCCGGGCACGCTCATCGCGGTTAGCGGCTTGATCACCATTTCCGCCGTGCCTTCGACCTTGTCCACTGCCAGGATATACGGCTGCGGCGCGGCAATCACGATGCCGATGCGTTCGTCCGATGCCTCGTAACTGAGGATGCGGCCCAGCGAGCGTACAGGCAGCGGCCGGCCCTGGTCGCGCAACACCGGCGCGCCGCCAACCTCATCGAAAGTGTCCGGCAATTGCACGACTCGCTGCACCACGCTCATCGGCAGCGCCAGCGCTGCGCCTGAGGTGCGCACCAGCATGGTGGGCACGATCGACAGTTCGATCGGCAGGCGAATCGAGAAACAGGTGCCGGCGCCCATGGTTGAGTCGATGCTGATTGTGCCGCGGTGCTTTTCCACCGCGGTTTTCACCACATCCATGCCGACGCCACGTCCCGAGACGCTGGACGCTACATCCTTGGTGGAAAATCCCGGCAAAAAAACCAGCTGCAATGCTTCTTCCGTGGTCTGGGCGGCCGATTCGCCGATTAAGCCCTTGGACAGCGCCTTTTTGCGCAGCTCCTGCGGATTCATCCCCTTGCCGTCGTCGGTGATCTGGATCATCACGCTATTGGCTTCTTGCCAGGCTTTCAGTGAAATAGTGGCCTTGGCCGGCTTGCCGGCGGCCGCGCGGCTTTCCGCGTTTTCAATGCCATGGTCAAGCGAATTGCGCAGCATGTGCACCAGCGGATCGTACAGGCTGTCGACCACCACGCGGTCGACTTCGGTCTCCGCGCCTTCAATCGTCAATTCCACTTCCTTGCCCAGATCCCTGGCCAGTTCGCGCACCAGGCGCGGAAATTTCTGGAACAGGCGGCCGACCGGCTGCATGCGGGTCGACAGAGTGGCGCGCTGCAGTTCGGTCGAATAGCGCGAGGCACGGGCCAGCGTTTCAGCCAGCGTGGTCATCAGGCTGGCGGCGGCGCCTTCAAATTTGAATTGCAGCAGTTTCTCCAGCAGCACGCTGGCCTGGTTGGCCGCCTGCACCGATTCGCCGGCCACTTCCAGCAGCGCATCGAGCTTGACGGCATCGACGCGGATGCTTTCTTCCTTGACCGGCGCCGATGTTTGCCGGGCCTCGGCAGCCGGCGCTGCGGCCGGCTTGTTCTGTACTTCCTCGGCTTGCGGCGCAACTGCATTGTCGGCCGATCGGGCCGGCGCCAGGTCGGCCGGCACCACCGCATAGTAAAGTGCTTCCCAATCCGGGCCGTCCGCCGTCGATGCGGATGACGGCGTGGCGATTGCAGCGATTGCCGTGATGATTGGCGGTGCTGCTGCGGGCGCAGCCACAGGTATTGGTGCAGCCTTGCCTTCAATCGCCTGGTTCAGCAAATTTTCCAGCGTCGCCGGCATGGCTGCCAGGCTGGCCGGCTCGGCGCCGTTGGCAAGCGCGGTCAGCTGGTCGGCGACGAAGCCGCTGGCTTGCAGCGCTGCTTCAATCGCCAACGGCGTGACCGGCACCTTGCCGGTTCTTAAACCGTCGAACAGGTTTTCAGTGAGATGGCAGGCCGATACCATCGCCGGCAGGCTCATGAAGCCGGCGCCGCCCTTGATGGTATGAAATGAGCGGAACAGCGCATTCAGCGTTTCAGTGTCGTCGGGGCGGCGCTCCAGGTTGAGCAGGTGCTCTTCAACGTTCGTCGCAAGGTCCAGCGCCTCGACGACGAATTCCTTGAGCATGTCATCCATCAGAAGCCCAGGCCTTCCAGCAGGTTGTCGACGTCGTCCTGTGCCAGTGCATTGGTGGAGGGGCCCTGCATCAGCGCTTCGGGTGATTCTTTCAGTGTCTGCACGACTTCCGGCGGCGCATTGTCGAGCAGTAGCTGCGCCAGTTCATGCTCGACTTTCTGGGTGATCGCGACGATTTTCTTGATCAGCTGGCCGGTAATATCCTGAAAATCCTGCGCCATCATGATATCCAGCAGGCGCGCTTTTTCGGTTTCGGTGGCAGCTGCGACCGTCAATGCAAATGCTTTTGAATCGGTGGCCAGCAGACGGAAGTCGTCGACGCTCATCTTGCCTTCGAACAGCTGGGTCCAGCGGCTATCCATCGTCTTGGCGTTTTTCGCCAGCGCGTCCTGCTCCGGCATGCCCTGGTCGACGGAATTCAATACCTTGTTGGCGGCCTGTTCGGTCAGTGCGGCGATATGTTCGAGCCGTCCCTGCGCATCGGTAATCTGTGAAGCGGCATCGGACAGTGCGCGGTCATAGCCGAGTTCTCGCAGCGAATCGTGCAGCAGGCGGACAATGCCGCCCAGACGCTCATACATCGGCTTGTCGTGATGGTCCTGGTTGTCATAGGCGACGTCGGATGCGAGTTTGTCGTCTTCGTCGGCAGGTCCGGCAAATTGCAGCATTGCAGCCGGTTCGGTATTCGCAGAAAAACTTGCGTCGTTGGCAATCACCGGATCATCGGCAGGGAGAGTGGCGGTCTGAGTGCGTTGCGCCGACACTTCTTCAAACAGTGCGTCAAGATCATCAGTCATAACCAGTACATCTCCATTATTCCAAATATTTTGTGATGGCACGCAAGCTGCGATTCGTTGCGCCGGCAGGCACTTTCGGCCTGACAGCGAACCCAAACCTGCTGTGTGTACCGATTGATGTTGAATTCCACTGCGATAGGGGATTTCAAAACCTCACGAAGCTGGCCGGATCGTTCGATTTGAGCGCGTGCTTATTTTTATGTGGTCCGCCCAAATGGCGCTATCCAGTTGGTATATGGCAATAATACCTAAGAAATTCGGCAGATGGGCAAACGAATGTGAATTCAACAGTGCGGCGAATTGCTGTTTTGTCGAAACAGCAACTGACGCAGCCGCCATTGGCTGGCTCATGGCCGCATGATTGCAGTGGGCTGGCAGTTAAAATGCGTCTTTTGTCAGCCATATCAGGCTGCATGCGATGCGCAAACTATCTGGAAACGATTTCACTGGGATGCGCCCCGGGTGTTGCAAATTCGACGCACATGTCGTCGGATTTGACTTGTTGCAAGCGGAATGGCCGCTACGGCAATTGGATGCATTTGCCAGCATCAGCGCCGGGTCGTTTTTTATTTCCTGGACTTCAGTGTGACGAACCAGCCGGTCTACCGTTGCGTATTCAGACCGGACGTTGGCAGATTGACTTGGGATGGCAAGAAGGCATACACTGGCGCGGTTTTGGTGCCCGCGCGCCGTTCAAGGCGCGCAGTTAAACGGGAAACACGAGGCGTCTTTTCATTGACAGCTCACGTGTGCTGCCCCCGCAACGGTAAGCAAGCGTACGGCTCAGCCGTAAAGCTGCGTCTTGAAACCACTGTGCCTGTCTGGCATGGGAAGGTGACGCAGTTTGTCTTGTCAGCCCGGATACCGGCCAGAGCAGGTGAAAGTGCTGTGGACGGGTTCTTCGCGAACACGAATCGACATGGCTGCGACTTCAATGCGCTTATCCGTCATTCGTTTTCAACTGTCTTCCAGCGCTTTTTTGGAATCCGGCCCGCGGGGAAGCAGGCCGGACATCTTTTCTTGAAAACGACATCATGTTTATCCCCGAAACAAACGCCTTCCGCGCGCGCAGGCAGCAACTCGCCCTGGCTGCAGCTATTTCTGCATTGACTTTGCCATCGGCAGTCGCACAAACCAGTGACGACAAAACGCTTGCGCCGGTTTTTGTCAGCGCATCCAGGTTTGCCAGTGATCCGGCATTTGCCCCGATTGGCGCAACCGTTATCCAGGCAGAAGAAATTCGTGCAAGCGGCGCTGGCAATGTGAATGAAGCCGTGCGCAAGCTCGGCGGCGTGTATGGCCGCCAGAATACTAACGGCAGCCAGGATTTCTCCCTCGATCTGCGCGGTTTCGGTAGCAATGGCGACCAGAATCTGGTCATCATGGTCGATGGCATCCGCTTGTCGGAAAATGAACAGGCAATTGCCTTGCTGTCCTCGATTCCGATCGAATCGGTGGAACGCATCGAGATCGTGCGCGGCGGCAGCAGTGTCCTGTATGGCGAAGGCGCTACCGGCGGCACCATCCAGGTCATCACCAAGCGTGCGCAAAAGAACAGCACGCGCGGCGCAGTGGTGGTCGAGGCAGGTTCATACGGTCATCGCGAATTGCGTGCCAGCGCCGCTCGCGGCTGGGAAGAGGTATCGCTGGATATCAATGCCAGCACCCAGCGCGCCGACAATTATCGTGACAACAACAAGTCGCAGCAGGATAAGCTGAGCGGAGGCGTACAGTGGGCCGACAAGCAAAGCCGGCTGGGCGCGCGCGTCGACGTGGCGCGCCAGGATGCTCGCCTGGCCGGTGCGCTGACGCTGGCTCAGTTCAATGCCAACCCGCGCCAGACAAATACTCCCAACGACTTCGGCTCCTTCGATACCGACCGCTACACGCTCTTCGGCGAGCACCGGATCGGCGCGCTGGAACTGGCGGCCGATCTGTCGCATCGCGAGAAAAAGGCCGACGGTACCTTCGTCAGCGCATTTGGCGCCTACGTTACGCGGGCCGACAGCAAGGTCACGCAATTCTCGCCGCGTCTGCGTTATCTGACTGCGGGTAACAACTGGAATAATGAACTGGTGGCCGGGATCGACTTTTCACGCTGGGATCGCAAGACTGTGGCGAACTCCGGCGGTTTCCCGGCATCGAATGCCGATGCCTCGCAAAAATCCCGCGCGCTGTATGTGCGCGACGAAATCCGTGTCGGCCAGGCGCGCGTGGCGCTGGGCGCACGTCGCGAATCTTTCGACAAGGATTTCAACGACCCGCTGGCTTCCACGACTAGCGTCTACACGCAATCGAATACGCTGAACGCCTGGGAATTGCAGGGCAGTTATGCTGTGTTGCCCATGCTGGATGTTTTTGCCAAGACAGGCAAGAGTTACAGGATGCCGAATGTCGATGACAATGCATTTACGCCATTGGCAAATCAGGCGCTTTTGCCGCAAACTTCACGTGACGTGGAGCTCGGGGCGACCTTGGGAAAAGCCAATAACAAGCTGACCGTTAAAGTGTTCCAGCATCGTTTGAAAAATGAAATATTTTTCGACCCGACATCGCCGAACCCGTTCTCTGTTTTCTTCCCTTCTTCTGTCGGCGCCAACGTGAATCTCGATCAAACCAGACGCGAAGGCATTGAAATCGAAGCCGCAGCACAATTGGCGTCGGCCTGGAGCGTGACTGCCAACCTGCAGCATGTTTCTGCCAAATTTACCGATGGCGCCAACGCCGGCCGTGAAATGGTGCTGGTGCCGCGTAATACCGCGGTGATAAGGCTTAACTGGCAACCTGGCACCAGTCACAGCGCCAGCGCCGGCCTGCAATGGGCAGATGCGCAGCGCTATGGCGGCGATTTCACTAACGCCTGCGTGGCACGCATTCCGTCCTACGCAATCCTGGATGCCCGCTATGCTTACCGCATGGGCGCCTGGGAATTTGCGCTGGCCGGCGCCAATCTCGCCGACAAGAAGTATTTTTCGACAGCCTTCGGCGCTTGCCAGACCGGTATCTATCCGGACATGGGACGGCAGATCAAGGTTTCGGCTCGCTTGAGTTTCTGACCCTATCGTGCAAAGAACGCTGATCATCCTGTCTGGATTGTTGTTGCTGGGGCTGGCATCGCTGGCCCTGGCAATGGCATGCGGCAGTAGCGGATGCCGGATGATTTTCTTTTCAGATGAAATCATCTGGCAACTACGCCTGCCGCGCGCGCTTGCCGCGTTCGCAGTCGGCGGCTTGCTGGCCTTGTCCGGCGCCTTGCTGCAACTGCTGTTGCGCAATCCGCTGGCCGACCCGTATGTGCTGGGCGTCTCCGGCGGCGCGGCAGTTGGAGCGATGGGCATGTTGTTGCTGGGTCCGATCGTGCCGGTGCTCTGGGGGACGCAGTTGAGCGTTCATGTGGGCGCGCTGTGCGGGGCATTGCTGGCAATCGGTTTGCTGTTCTGGCTGGCGCGTGGCGCCTTGCTGCACTTGGGGCCGACCACATTCAACGCGCATGCCGGCGTGCGCCTGATTCTG
>JAKFFK010000136.1:0-3280 GCA_036675285.1 Paucimonas sp.
CGGAACCAACCGTGCCGGACGCGGAAAAACTTTCCTGGCTGGTGCTCGGTCGCGGACTCGACACAGCTACCGGCGGCGGCGATCTGGCAGTGCTGCAAAATGCCGCCGGTGCGCTCTTGACGGAAGGCGCCGCCGCCGGCGTGCAGTCGCGGCTGGCCAGCGTATTCGGCCTGGACGAACTGAGCTTCGGCACCAGCGACGACAGCCTGCAGCAGCGCATCATCACGGTCGGCAAGCAAGTATCCGCACGCCTGTATGTCAGCATTGAACAGGGGCTGGAAACGGCAAGTAGCGTGCTGCAGTTGCGGTACACCCTGTCGCGCAGACTAAGCCTGGAAGTCGATGCCGGCACCCGCACCGCCTTTACCGTGTTTTACAACTTCACTTTCGATTGAGCGCCGCCAAAAATTGCCGCACGGCGCTCTTGCCGGCAGCGCTGCTTATGCTGTTTAAGCTGCGTGCTGCGTGCGAAGCGCGGCTTGCAGATGCCGGTTGTAGGCGAAGGCATCGGTATGAATCTGGATCAGGTTGCCGCTGCGAGACAGATGTATGACGATTTTCACCGATAGCCGGATCACGGTCGACACCACCAGCACATGCACCTGATCAAACAATTGAGAATTGACGCGCAGGAAATCGGCCCATTCAACGATATTGATCGCCATGCCTGAAGTCTGCCGGGTATCGACAAACAATTTCACCGGCGAATCGGAAACCAAATCGGGTTCGAGCGCATTGAAAAACACGGCATGCAATTCCTCTTTGTCTTTGCCCTCGATCCGGATGACGCCGACACCTGGCCTGGGACGCTGATACAGAATCTTGCATTGAGAGCTTGCAACCTCAAGCACGCTGCCGTCGGGCTCGCGCTGAATGGAAATGCCAGGCACGGTAAAAATTCCTGAATGAAACGAAGTGTGCAAGACTAACAAAGCATTTATATCATCACTTGAGAAATATCAACGTGCATCCCTAAGTGGCTATGCTAAGCATAAATTTCTTCTGGGAAATTGACTTGCAGGCAACGCTTAAGTTTCCTCAATGAAATTCTCAATATCTTGCCAGCATTTCCTCGTCAACATCCAAGCTGCCCCTCCATAGCGCCGCTGGGGACACAATTATTCCTGCCAAAGAAAACATGCCGGATTGACCGTTTTTCACACATAGATGATGGAAATTTATTGATATTTCTCAACTTGATGTTTGGTTGCTACCAATCTGTGTGAACCACCTCACTTAAGGCCCTCTAATCATCGGTTGGCCAGCTAAGTACTCGCTCGGAATAAATTGTGAGATGAATGTGGTTCTGGCCGGATGCGCTGCAAGGCGGCTGATCCGCCGCAGTGCGAGCACTGCAAGGAGCGGGCAACGCTGCAGCGCGCCGGCCAGAGCCGCAGACACTGACAATTCATTTTGAGGGGGTACTTAGCCAACCCGTGTTCGATCTATTGCCGATCAAATATGCGCACTTGCTGCGCATATTTTTCATTTAAAAAAAGGAGAAAAATGAATCCCGCGAAAAAAACGGCTGCAGTTGCTGCGGTCTTACTTGGATTTTTTACCGCAACTGTGCATGCCAATTGGTCCGACTCCATGTCTGCTGGCGCTACTTCTTCGGCAACTATCTCTTCCGCAACGACAAGCAATACAGAAACAGCCTCTGCCGAAAATTTTACTTACGCAGCCACTTCCCCCGCAGTTTCCAGCCTTCCGAATAGCCAGCCAGAATCTTTCTTACTGCAAGCGCAAAATATCGTGCCTGCAGCAGCTTTTTCAGGCGCGATCAATCTGCATGGCAAGCCTGACAGCAATTCTGAGGCCATCGAGATGGCCACTGGTGAGCGTGACCCTTTCCGCATTTTCCCGACAGTCAAACTGATCGGCTGGCAAGTGATTCACAATTATGGCGACCCGCTTGCCAAGGCAAAGCCGGCCGCCGGCAGCCAAGCGCATCCAGCCGCGCGATTCACTTTGATATCACTGGACCGTTCGGATATCGATGGCAAAAATGGCGCACTGGCATTTGCTATCCTGTCGATTTTTTGCGCCATCCTGTGCCTGAGAAAAAACAATGTTTCCCCTGGCACCGTAGCGCAGTAACATCGCCTGTAGCCAATGCTTAGAGCCACCCCAATGATTAGAGCCACCCGTTTCTCTTAGATGACGCCGCATGCAAGCTTTTTCAGGAATGCCTTTGCTTTGTAAGAATCAGCGCCGGTAAATTGCATGGATTTTTCAGCCGGCGCCCGCCGGCTTGCGGCAGCCCGAGGCTCCCTGGGCCGGTGGCGACAATACCGGCAACTGCCGGCGCGATAGCGTCAAGAGCTGGGGCAAGCATGGCCTTATTTTTTTGTCTGCCGGTTTCTTTCTTCCCAGGCTTGCAAGGCGACGCGGTAACGTTCGAGCGCCTCTTCATACAGTTCGAAAACGCAGGGGTTGCAGCCGCTATGGCAACAATCCTCACTGCCAGGCCGCACCGGCGCGATGGGACGCGGATCATGCGCGGTTCGGTCAGTTTGATAGGCTGGCATGTTGGTTCTTCAGGTCAGTAAAATCTGGATGGATGACACTCCAGGCATGATTGTAATCTGCACCGGCGATCCAGTCGCCCACCCGGAATCGGCGCCAAATCGTGCGCAAGCGCACAGCAGCAATTATCAAAGCCGCCAGCAACTATAGTCATCGTCACTCAATATCAATTCAATCGCATTGCATTGCGGATTCATAAGCGCAGCTTCCTGATTTATCCGCAAAATCATGGGCAATCCTTGTACATCGATTGCAGTGTTCCCCGAAACCAAATACCGTATCGCCAGTCCATATCCGTCATGTCGTTGCATTCTCACTTTTTGCGCCCCAACGCTACCCCCAGCTTGCCGAAAAGCAGCATTTTCCACGGGCGTCATGCGCCGCTGCTATTGGCAGGCATCGTGCTGCTGGCGTCGTTGCTGGCCACGTTCTGGCTATGGCAACGCACCCAGCAAGAAGATTTGCGCGTGCTGCAAGCCGATTTCGACTTCCGCGTACGCGAAACAATCAGCCGCATTGAACGGCGCATGGCGACCTATGAACAAGTGTTACGCGGGACGCAGGGCTTGCTGATCAGTTCCGAGAATGTTACAACGGAAGAATTTCGCACCTATGTAGGCAACCTGCAGCTGGAACGGGATTATCCCGGCATTCAAGGCCTGGCTATTTCCCTGATTGTGCCAAAAGCGCAGCTGCCGCGCCACATCGCCGCAATGCGCAGGGAAGGTTTTCCTGCGTATGCGATTCGCCC
>JAKFFK010000256.1:0-3251 GCA_036675285.1 Paucimonas sp.
GCTGGGCCAGGAAATCATACTGGCCTTGTGTCTCGACGCCTTCCGCGATCACTTCCAGGCCCAGCGTCTGTCCCAGCGCAACGATGGTGTGCGCAATCGCCGCATCATTCGGATCGGTCAGCACATCCCGGATAAATGATTGATCGATCTTGAGCTGGTTCAGCGGCAGGCGCTTCAGATAGGACAGGGATGAATAGCCGGTGCCGAAGTCATCCAGCGAAAAGCCGACCCCGGTGTCTTGCAGGCTTTGCATTTTGGAGATTGTGCCTTCGATATCTTCTACCAGGATGCTTTCAGTCAGTTCAAGCTTCAGGTTGCGCGGATTGGCGCCGCTGTTGTGGAGCGCCGCAAGCACTTGGTCGACAAAATCCTGATGGCGGAACTGACGCGCGCTGATATTGACCGCCACAGACAGTTGCGGCTGGCCAGGGCGGTTTGACCAGGCGGCAATCTGCCTGCAGGCGCACGTCAGTACCCAACTGCCCAGTGGCAAGATCAAGCCGGTGTCTTCGGCCAGTGCGATGAATACACCTGGCAACATCAGTCCCTGCGCCGGATGGCGCCAGCGCACCAGCGCTTCAAAGCCGATGACAGCGCCTGCCGCGTTGGTTTGCGGTTGATAGTGCAGCACGAATTCTTGTGCCTGCAGACCATGGCGCATCTGGCGCTCCAGTTCCACACGGGTGGTGACCACCGCTTGCATTTCCGGGTCGAAAAACCGCAACGCATTCCGGCCCGAAGCTTTGGCTTGATACATTGCCAGGTCGGCGCGCTGAAACAATTCATCGACATGCTGCAGCTGGCTGTCAAATAAAGTCACGCCGACACTCGCGGTGCAATGGTAGGCATGGCTATCCAGCTCGAACGGCGGCGCGAAGGTGCCGAGAATTTTTTCTCCGACCAGTTTGGCCTGCGCCGCCGCTTCCAGCGGCATTTCACTCAGGTCTTCCAGCATGACGACGAATTCATCGCCGCCCAGCCGGGCAACCGTGTTCGTGCTGCGCACGCAAACGGCGAGTCTGCTGGCAATCTGCTGCAGTAACAAGTCGCCCTTGTCATGACCTAGCGTATCGTTGAGACTTTTGAAGTTGTCCAGATCGATGAAAAACAGTGCCCCCATGTGACGGCCGCGCCGGATGATGGCACAGGCCTGGTGCAAGCGGTCCAGCAGCAGGCGCCGGTTCGGCAGCTGGGTCAACGAATCATAGAAAGCCAGGCGCTCAATGTGCGCTTCGGCCAGCTTGCGCTGGGTAATATCGCGCTGGATCGCGACAAAATGGCTGACTTGGCCATGGTCTTGCGCCACCGGCGTTATGTGCGATTCCAGCCAGAATTCCTGACCGGTCCTGGTGTAATTGATCAACTCCACCAGGACCGGTTGGCGCTGTTCGATCGCCGTGCGAATCCGGTCCAGTGCCGTGCGCTGGGTGTTCGGTCCCTGCAGCAGCCGCGGTGAATGTCCGATCACATCGGCGGGCGCATAGCCGGTGATCCTTTCAAACGCATGGTTGACGAACACGATGCGCGGCCCCGGTTCGTCATGCGGTTCGGCTTCGGTGATCATGACGATTTCATTGAGCCGGGAAATGCTGGCATCCAGCAGATGCAGCCGTTCCTGCGCCTGGTGCTGCTGCGTGACATCTTGCACCGTGCCGAGGATCGCATGCAGGCCATGGTTCTGGCCACTGACATGCACCCGACTGCGGATATGGCGGATCGTGCTATCAGACGAGACAAGCCGGTATTCAAGGTCCAGCGCATGTCCGAACTTGACGGCATCGGCCATGATGCGCTCGATGTCACGCCGGATATCGGCATGCACCCGACGCAGCAAGGATGCCCTGTCTTGCGGACGGTCTTGATGGGCAATCCCGAAAATCCGGCTGGCTTGTTCGGAGAGCAGCACTTGGTCGGACTGCAGATCCAGTTCCCAGCTGCCGACCTGGACAATGCGTTGTGCTTCCTGCAAGTGCAATGCCTGGCGCCGCAAGGCTTGATTCATTTGACGACGCTCGGCCGCGACCGCTTCGAGCTGCTGGCGTTGACGGCGCAGCTCCATATGCAAAATCACTTGCCCGGCCAGCATCGGCAAGGTTGCCAGCTGCGCTTCGTCCAGCATTCTGGGCTGTGTATCCATCACCGCCAGCGAGCCAATCGCCGCGCCGCCAGTGGCAATCAGCGGCACGCCGGCATAAAACCGCAGATGCGGCTCGCCAATGACAAACGGATTCTGGCTGAACAGCGGATGAGCGAGCGTATCGCTGACAATCAGCGGGGTTTTTTGCTGGACGGTATGGGTACAAAAAGAAATGGCGCGATCGGTTTGATGCAGATCCAGGCCGACGGCCGCCTTGAACCATTGGCGCCGTTCATCAATGATAGTGATGGCGGCAATCGGCGTGCGGCAGATGTGCGCGGCAAACTGTACCAGCTGGTTGAAAACCGTCTCCGGCGGCGTATCGAGAATCTGGAATGCATGCACTACTTGCAGGCGCGCCAATTCCTCGGGCGATGAAGTCATCATGGATCATGCTTTTGGTTAAGTGGCGTGGACGCCATCTACTCTTGGTTATCTTTTGAGACCAGAAAGTAGATGACATGTTCTATTGATCGTCTGGCTTGATAGCGCAGAAAATATGACGCAGCACAACGCCATCAGCTTCAACTTGGCAAACCGCGTCTGTTTTTCAAGTAAATAAAGCACTAAAGCATGAGTGATGATTCGTAGCGTAAATAAACCGCTTGCGGCACGCGCTTAAGGCCGGCGTGCCGGCAAGATGGCAGAAGAATGTCAGTAAAACAGTTGTCACCCACAATGGTCTGCAGCCGGACAATAGGCGAGCTATCCGGGATTGGTTGTGCACGCAGCAAATGCATGGATTAAGGTCTTGCCGAGACTGCACTTTTGTACAGGCTGCGCTGCGTGGCGAACAAAACTTGGCCAAGGTGATCGTTAAAGGAATCGAGACAGAAAAGCAGAAACGCCACGTCACCTGGATGCCATTCCCGCGTCGAAAGCCGGGATGGCATCCAGGCAGCGCCTACATCAGTTCGATGGCCATTGCGGTGGCTTCGCCGCCGCCGATGCACAGCGCCGCCACGCCGCGCTTGCCGCCGGTCTTTTTCAACGCCCCGATCAGCGACACGATAATGCGCGCACCCGATGCGCCGATCGGATGACCCAGCGCACACGCCCCACCATGGATATTGACCTTGTCATGCGCAATGTTGTGCTCCTTCATCGCCGCCAT
>JAKFFK010000026.1:0-18366 GCA_036675285.1 Paucimonas sp.
GCGCCGCCGCTGCGTACCGTTTCATTCAGGACGACTGGGTTGGTCGGCAGAAAATTCGATGGCGACAGCATGTCCTGTAGCTGGCGCACCATGAAATTCATGATTTCTTCATGATGGCGAGAAACACCGCTAACATTGGTTGTGGCTCGATGCCACCATTGTTGCGTCAGCAAAAAGCCTTGCGATATGACGTTGAATGGCCAGCGCCGCCAGGCTGGATCGGTAAAGCGTTTGTCTTGCGGCAATGGCCTGACCGAGCTTTCCTTTGCGTGCGGGTCGTCCCGCACGACTTCCAGCTCATATTCATTCCAGCGCCAGAATTTTTTCGCTGCGTCGAACAGCAGTTCTTGTTGCTTGGCAGGGGAAAATTGCAAATGCACGATCCAGTCCACATAGGCCATCCATAGCGACATTGGCGAAACATTCGACGTCAGGCGGCCAATCGCTGCCTTGATCATGCGGTCCAGATTTGCCTCTGGTGCCGGCGGATAAGGACCATGGCAAAACGGGTGCCCTTTGTGCAAGGTGCCCAGCCAGGGGCTGGCCTTGCGCTCGGTATCCAGTGAGGTTGACGATGAACTGGGCATGGCTTCTGTCGCCATTGAAGCCGCATGTGAAATGGAAGTTAACTTATCCATGAGCCGCGCTTTCTGAAAGGCCTTCCAGAATTCATACTGTCAATAACAGCATATTGACATTGGCAAAATAAATTTTAGTACATTATTGACGTCATTGCTGGGATGCTTGATCTGTATCAGTCGTCAACAACTGCGCCGGTTTGTACATCGCTGGCGCGCCAGCCGCGCTAATCTGGTTTCCCAAAAGTAGTCTTGCCGGCAAACGCTTCCGTGTAAACGACGGAGGCAATAACAGGGGTGGCCTGCAGACTTCTTGCCGGATTATTCCGCTGTCTTCTTGATACAGATGAATGTCGGAAGACGCCTGTAGGGCCACCATGCATCTTTAGTGCTGCTTCTAACTAATGAAACAAATTCTCTTATTACCACCCGGAGTAGCCCCTGCGTTGTTGTGCTCCTTGCCAAGGAAAGCCACTCTTGGCAAGGAGCACGCCTGGCAAGCATCCACCTCCGGCAATCACGCGAACCTGCTCCATTTTGTTAGAAGCGCTAAGTAATCCAACTGAATAGCCATTGATTGCCGGCTCTGCAACAACTGTATCCGGGCCGGCACATGCTCCGGGCCAGGATAGCGTCTGCAGATACATGGAGAAAACATGCAATACAAAAAATACGCAATTACCAAGCTGGCAGCGGTTGGAATCCTGTTGCTACTGACCGCCTGCTCCCCATCTCCGTCGGAAGCGCCGCCTGCTGCGCCGTCGACCGACAAACCGAGCCCGCAGGCATCATTGGCACCCAACATTGCGCTGCCGAATTTCGTGAGCATGGTAAAGCAGCAAGGCCCGGCCGTGGTCAATATCAGCACGATTCGGGCGGCATCCCTTGGCGGCATGCCGCCATTGCGCGAGGGCGATCCGCTGTTCGAATTTTTTCGGCGCTTCGGTGCGCCACCGGAATTTGGCGAGGCGCCCCAGGGTGGACTGGGATCCGGCTTCATCATCAGCCCGGATGGCTATGTGCTGACCAATGCTCATGTGGTCGCCGATACCGATGAAGTGACGGTGAAGCTGGTCAACAAGCGGGAATACAAGGCCAAGGTCATCGGCTTCGATCCGTATACCGACGTGGCGGTGCTCAAGATCGACGCCAAGGATTTGCCGGTTGTGACGCTGGGCGATCCGAAGCAGATCGAGCCAGGAGAATGGGTAGCGGCCATCGGCGCGCCTTTCGGATTTGAAAACAGCATTACGGTGGGCGTGGTCAGCGCAAAAGGACGCTTGCTGCCAAGCGGCAGTTATGTGCCGTTTATCCAGACCGATGTGGCGGTCAATCCAGGCAATTCTGGCGGGCCGCTATTCAGCACCCGCGGCGAAGTCATCGGCATCAATTCGCAGATTTACAGTCAGACCGGCGGCTATATGGGCATCTCGTTTGCGATTCCGATCGACATAGCACTGGATATTTCCAAGCAATTGCGAGAAACCGGCAAGGTCACGCGCGGCCGTATCGGCATCCAATCGCAAGAGATGACGATCGAGCTGGCGTCAGCCCTGGGGTTGAAAGAGCCGCGCGGCGTGCTGGTCGCAGCAGTGCAGCGGGGCGGGCCGGCAGACAAGGCAGGGATCCGGCCAGGCGACGTGATTTTATCCTTTGATGGCAAACCGGTGCATAATCCGGCCGACCTGGCACGCCTGGTCGGCAGCAGCAAGCCGGGAACTACCGTGAATACTGAAGTCTGGCGCAAGAATGAAACTGCAAGCATCAAGATCGAGGTGGATGAATTGCGGCGCCAATAAAAAATCGCTGTTTTGGCAGCGGATGGTTTACGCAAGAAGGCGATTACGCTTTTTTCAGGCATTCTTTCATGAAGATTTTGCGTTCATCACCTTTTTTCTCGCCTGCAGTCTTGTGACCGGCCGTCATTTTACTTTGCTGGGTAGTTTGTGCGAATGCAGGGTTAAATGGCAGTGAAGCGCTCAATGCGAATAAAACGAGCAAATTTTTGATGCAATCTTCCTTGGGATTGCTCAGTTCAATGCAAAAATCGGCACGAATGCAGTCAAATCCATCGTGATTACTTGATAAAGCGGGAAATAAGAGCGATTTTTTTAGAAAAACATCGCATCAAGCAGCAATTTTCGTGATTTCTAGCCGGATTTTATTGCAGATGGGTCAGGAGTGACCATCGAAGGAGATGAGATCGGTAATGCAGCGAAGAGCAAGTAGACCTTGGAACAAGCTTCGGTCGATGCGATTCAGCGGTGGGCTCAGGAGCCATGGCTGTCACAGAAAGTTAGTCGGGATCATTCCATGCGGCCCGGGATGCCAGCGTAATATAACCACGATCCAGGAAAAACGAGCGATCCAGGTCATTGAATGTCAGGCCTTCTTCGGATGCGAACATGACAAAACAAATACTGGCCAGAGCAACAAGCAGGATGATCGACAGTGCCAACAAAATGAAAATCATAATAGCCGAATGGATTTGCGATAATCCATTCTAGTCCGATATTGATTCCAGGTGGAACTATTATTTTGATGATGCGCGTTTTGTTTACTTGCCGACACCTCGGATAGAAACCCGCATCAGCCATCGTGTTGGCGGCAGTGCCTGGCTGGCCATCGCAATGAGGGGCATGCCTGACGCAGGTTTCCAGTCTTTGGCGTTGTCGCTTTACTCATCCGATTGCTGATATTTTCGATGGTCGAAATTTTGCAGCACTTTAAGCGGTACCGTATCCAGCGCATTGTAGTTAGTGCTTTCCAATACGACAAAAGGCGGCACGCCCGCTGCCAAGGCTTCCACCCATCGAAGGATGCACAGACACCATTGGTCTCCCGGCTTCAAGCCTGGAAAGCCTAATTCCGGTAAGGGCGTACTCAAATCATTGCCGCGGCTTTGGCTGAATTCGAGGAACTCTTCGGTCATGATGCTACAGATCACATGCGTGCCTTCATCATCGGCATTGGTCCTGCAACAGCCGTCACGAAAGAATCCTGTGAGCGGATTGAAAGAGCAGGGGACGATCGGTTGTCCAAAGACGTTTCTTGCGGGTGGAGATTGATTCATCATGATCCGTGTCGTACTCGCTTGAGCTTGCCGTGTGGTGGGCGTGAAGCCTGTCATTTTATCCGGAACTGCGGATTTCATCGTCGGACGTACACGCTGCACAGGATGGTGAAGCCAGGGAGGCGTCAACTATCCAGGCATGATTGCTTTTGCATCGGTATGGCGGTGCCGGTGGATATTCATCAAGGACCAATGCTGTCTGCATGCTCCAAGGTAAATACGTGTTTATCTGCAACACGGTTCATTGACGTTGCGCAACGCTTAATTTGCGCGCGCTTTTATTCTTTTCCTACAGTAGTTTGATAGTGGAACCGGGAGAAGAATGATGGTGGAAGATCTGGTAATCAATGAGACAAGTACCGATGGCGTGGCATTTACCATAGTCGAAGGCTTTTCGCGTCGCCACTGCCTGGTTTTGCGGCAAGCCTTGTATCTGCTGTCAGAGGATGCGGATCCGCAGGATTTGCATGCCATCTATCGGCGCAATGAACATCGGATTCAGCAAGTGGCGCGGCGCTTGATCAATTCCGGCTTCACCGATACGCCGATCATCATTGGCCCCTGGTCGTTCCGGGCGAACGCCGGATAAGGGGCGCTGCATGGTGTCGGGTCATTCAGCGCATTGACGCGGTAGCTGATCCGGTTGCACAGGCGTATATTGCCGGGGCGGTTTTCAGCAATGGCCGCGTGCACTGCCGACGCGGAAAAAGGCAGCATGAATTCATGCGAATCCGACTTCGATGCGGCAAGTCGCATTTTCCTGCTGCGCCGGCTGCAGCCAGCGCAAGCCCAGCCGGTGGTGGATTGCATTCGGCAATCCAGTCCAAGGCTCGACACAATAATAATCATCATCCGGGTTTTCTGCCCAGGTCGTCACCGTGTGCCAGGCTATGCTGCCGGGTACTTGCAAACCAATCGTAATTTCCCTGCCGATAGCCGGGCTTGAGAGTCGCACATCCTGCTGGCTTTGCAGTACATGAAAGCGGTCCTGGATGCATGGATCGCTGAGCCGGTAGCAAGTGAGGCCCGGTTCAGGCGCACTGATATCGCCATTTTGCAAAAACGATCGGCGCTGGTTCTGCGGCAAAGACAGCGTGCTGGTTTCTCGCAATGCATGCGGCAGCGAAAAATAGAAATGATGGCCTGCGTAATACGGCATCGGGCGCTCGCCCAGGTTGCTGATTGCCAGCGTTACCTGGAGCGCATTGCCATCCAGCCGATAGCGCGCTTCGAAGCGGAATGGATATGGATAAAAATGGCGGGTCTGCTGGTTATCCTGCAAGACCATGCTGATTTCCATGCCGTCGGCCGAGACTGTGTGGGAAAACGGCAGGCTGCGGGCAAAGCCATGCACCGGCATTTCCCGTTTGACGCCGGCGTCATCCTGCCACCAGCCAAGCTGTCCATCGACCAGATGCCGGGCGATAAACGGAAACAGCAGCGGATTGCCACCCCGGATCTTTTGCGGATTGCTCCAGTCGGCATCGTCAGGCCAGTAAATAATGTCCCGACCGTTGATGCGCCAGCGCAGCAGGCGCCCGCCATACTGGGGCGCAAACAGCGCGGACGACAAGCGATTGCCGATTTCAACCACAGATTGGTCTTGAAATATCATGGTTATGCTTGGATGGCGCTGGACCGCCAAGCTTAGGCACAGTTTCCGATCAAGTCAATCAAGGCATTTTTTCCGTAGCGAATCGCCGCAGCCGAAATCTGGTCTTTTGCCATCAGGCAGGCGATCCTTTACACTAATGGCCGGCTGCTGGCGGCAAGTATGCGATCGGCAAGGCTTCAATGGCAAGGCGCTGCCGGCGCCCTTCCTGGGTCAGGGGCGATGCGCTGCATAGCAGGATTTTGGCCAGGATTTATAAAACCATAACAAGGGATGTTTACCGCCATCATGCACCGTATGACTGCCAACTGCTTGAAGCGTTTGTCATGGGTCGGCGTGGTGACGCTTGCCGTGCTGATGATTGCGATGATTGCCGCAATCGAGCACTTTGCGATTGCGCCGCGCAGTCTTGGCCCCTATCTGGAGCGCCGCGCATCTGGACATAACCCGGTGATTGTCGGATTCGGCCAATGGGCGAACCGAACCCTGACGGCACTCGATCGCGGCAGTCAACTGCCGTTGGCGCTGACGCCATCGCTGATCGGCGCACGGGCTTCGATGCCATTGGCGCCCCTGGCTGCTGCCGGTTCGCAAGAAATTTTGATTAATTCCGCCGCCGCTGCAATCGCCGCACTCGGCCGCGCGCGTGCAGGCGACGTGCTGGTTTTTTTACCCGGCAGCTACCGTTTCAGCGGCCAGCCAATCAATGTCAGCCGACCCGGCAGCCGGGACCATCCGATCACGGTGCGTGCGCAGCAACCGGGAACGGTGACGCTGGAATTCGACTTGCAGGAAGGCTTTCTTGTCACGGCGCCGTTCTGGGTATTTGAAAATCTGACGATCCGCGGCGTATGCGCCAGGCATTCCTATTGCGAGCACGCGTTTCATGTGGTTGCCGGCGCTTCGAACTTTGTGGCGCGCAACAATGTCATTACCGACTTCAATGCGCATTTCAAAATCAACGGCAATGGCAATGCTTATCCGGATCATGGCTTGATCGAATCCAATACGCTGTCCAATACCAGCATCCGGCAAACTGCCAATCCAGTCACGCCGATCGATCTGGTCGGCGCCAGCCACTGGCGTATTCAGGGCAACCTGATCAGCGATTTCATCAAGGGACAGGGCAACCGCATCAGCTATGGCGGCTTTGCCAAGGGTGCGGGCACTGGCAACCGGTTTGAACGCAATATCGTGTTGTGCGAACACCGATTGCGCGGCGTGCCGGGGCAGCGTGTCGGCCTGTCGCTGGGCGGCGGCGGCACCGGCGCTGCCTATTGCCGCGACCAGCGCTGCATTACCGAACAGGATGGCGGCGTGATTCACTCGAACCTGATCGCATCATGTTCGGATGACGGCATTTATCTCAACCGCGCCGCCGCCAGCCAAGTCACGCATAACACCGTGCTTGATACGAGCGGCATCACGGTGCGCTTTGCTGCCAGCAGTGCCGATGTGGAAGGCAATCTGGTCGACGGTGTGATCCGCAACCGGGATGACAGCGTGTTGCGCGCGATCGACAACCTCACCACAGGCCTGACCCGCAGTTATCTCGGCTGGCATCCGGTGCGCAACCTGTATCGGCAGGCTGCCGAACTGGACCTCGGCTGGCAGCACCGGCCGCCACGGCGCGATGCCAGTGAACCGAGCAGTCCGGATCTATGTGCCGCCGTGCGTCCATCCCGACCCGTATACGGCGCTTTTGAAGATTTTTCTGCCTGCCGGATCCCGCCGATGCAATCCGATCCCGCTTTTGTCCCCGCCATGAGGTGAGCCGGCGGCGCTAGGCTGTTAGTGGACCACTTGGCAACTAATACAGCATAAAAGCGCGTCTTTTTGTACCAGACGGTGTTGCAAATCCTCGCGATAGTCCCGCTATCGCTGCGGTTTGCGCCTTGTCTGGCACAAAAATCCCTCGCTTTTATTTGCCACATTAGTTGCCAAGTGGCCCACTAGCCGCACGGCTGGCGGCCTGTGGTCAAACATACCAAATGTCGCGGATGACTTGGTCAAACTTGTCCACATCAACAGTGAACAAGTGTGTGGATAACGTATCTATAAATTGCATAAGCACATGATTTTTAATGCTTATTCTTTGCTGATGCAAATGCGGGCAAGTAGCCACACACACCTTGTCAAGCTAAGGATGCGCGGCCTTGGTTTGGCTGGGCGTGCTGGCTAGCAAGGCATGGGCGTAACTTTTTACTGACGCATTTTTTCCATCAGCAGGCCGGTTTGCAATTCGACCAGTGCCTGATAAGCTTGTTGCCAGTGGCCATGCAGTTCATGCAGGGAATCCTGCATCATTTCAAAAGCGATTGCAGTCGCCTGCAGCGGCGTGCCAGCTGAGGCGCGTGCGGCATCGATACGACGCACCAGTTGCCGCAAAGCAGGCCGACGTGTCGGTGGGGCAGAATCCACTGCTTCTTGCAGCAAGTGTCGTCGAAATGCTTCAAATGCCTGCGCATCTTGCTGATGAAGCGCTACCAGCGTATCAAAATCGGGAACCTTGATTCTTTGCATAATGCTTGTGCCTTCGTTTTATCTTCACATATTGCTGTCACCTTAAGCCGATTTGTGCCGTGCAGTCTGCCATCGCTCAAGTTGTCGGCTGGCCGGTGCTGTCGTGCCGCAAATTGCGCGTAATCCGATTGCAGCATCCCCGCCGAATCTCTCCGACTGGCCGATTGTCAAGAAAGTGCGTGCCGCCGCAAGGCATCAATCATGGTCCGCTGCATTACCGGCGCTGGCAAATGGTCTGGATGCGTATTACATGCCGGAAGGGTAGGTTTCCGGCACTTCTTCATGACCCCAATGCCGCGAATGATCCAGCGGCTGTACTGCTGTGGTCTGGTCAAGATGGATGATCGCATCGAATTGTTGCGCCGGATAAGCGTGGAAATAATGACTGATGCGTTCGCTTTCCGGTAAATAAATCACACCAATGGCGCGTTCCAGCCGGCGTGACTCTAGCAGAGCCTGGACAGTGTCATGCCCCCGGATCGGCATGAAAAAGTCGCCCAGGCCGGTTTCATGGAACAGGTTTTCTATACTGCCTTGCATCGAAGGGCGCACTGCCTTGCGTTCGGTGACGCCATCCCAGTCGGATGCCGCGGTCACGCTGCCGGTATGCGTGGTAAAGCCAAGCAGGTAGGTTTCATGTTCGCCAAACTGCTGCCGCGCCAATTGCCCGAGATTGAGCTGGCCATGCTCGCCCATCTCGGTTGCACGCGCATCGCCGATATGGGAGTTGTGGGCCCAGACGACGATTTTTGCAGGTTTGCCTTTACGCTCGGTGATATGCCGGCGCAATGCATCAACAGTGGCCAGCATGTGGGTATCGCGGACATTCCAGGATTCTTCCCGGCCAAGGAACATCGCGCGGTAATAGATTTCCGCATTTTTTGCAACACGTGCATTCTGTTGCGCATAAAACAGTTCATCCGAGGCGGCCATCCCATCATGTGCCAGATATTGATCAGCGCCGGCTATCATTGCCGTCAGTTGACGTACTACTTCTTGTTCGCAATTTTTTTTGAGGCCAAAGGTGGCGGCATAACCATAGCGCTGCGGGTCTTCCGCCAGATGATCGAAGCAGCCATAACGGGCACGCGCCCGCTGTGCGGCTGGCGGATCGACCTGTTCCAGGTAATGGACTACCGCATCCATCGATTTGCGCAGACTGTACAAGTCGATCCCGAAAAAACCGATTCTCGCTTCAGGTTTCTGGATGAATCGATCCGACTGGTTATACTGGCGCAGCCAGTTGATCAAGGCGAGCACTTCCGTATTGCGCCACATCCATTGCGGAAACCGCTGAAAGCCGCCCAGCGCCAGCTCGGCGGTCGCATCCTGACTGGCGTGCTGGATAAAACGGCTCACGCGCAGTGCATCCGGCCAATCAGCTTCCACGGCGAGTGCATCGAAGCCCTTGTCATCAATCAGTCGGCGCGTAATTTCGGCGCGGACATGATAAAACTCGCGTGTGCCATGGCTTGCTTCGCCGAGCAACACGATACTGGCATCGCCGATGTGTTCCAGAACATGGTTGAAATGTTCATGCGGCTCAAACATCTGTGCAGTGTTTTGCAATGCCTGAAGTGTGGAACGCTCAAACATCGGTGGACTCCGAGAGGCATTTCATATCCGGTGAACACCTTGCTTGCCGAAAGCAGGTGCTGCAACCTGTCTCGATTAGAGCAAAGCGAGTTGGTGGAGTTCGATATTTGGCATCCGGTCTGATACAACAACACCAGCGCACGCTGCGGCTGTTGCTGTGACCGGCGTGGCAGTGTGGCGTGGATCGGATGTCGATGGCCAGTCGGCAAGTGCCTGACGGATCTTAGGCGATCGATGCAAGTTGCCGGCAGGTAGAGCGCTTGATGGATTTCACGTGCTTGCGGGCACGTGTCCAGCAAGGTTCACTGCGGTGCGCAAGTGTGCGGCAAGCAAGCAGCGTGCATCGCTCACGCTCTGATTGCGCTTGACCTATGCCGCAAACGCTTGCAATTCGGCTGCTAGAAATTGACCGGTAGCAGGACTAATCATGCGGAATGAAATCAGCCTTTCAACACCGGCAGCCGAAAATCATCCGGCGTTGCTTTGAATAGGCGTTATCGTCATACATGGCTTCCTTGCATTCGGGGCCGCAATAAGTGCGAATGCTAAACAGAGGTTTATTGCAATACCAGCAATGAGACTTTGCCGCACGTTTCGGAACATTGCTTTCATCGCTCATGCCAAATACATGGTTTGCCGGAGTCTCGCCGCTATGCCTTATGTTCGATTCCATTGCCTGCTCCTCATGATGTTCAGTGGTTGAGACGCAACTGATTGACCAAGGTTAATTCCTCGCGCAAAGCGAACCGTGACAAAAATCAAACTCCGTTAATGCTGCGGCAAGACATGAAGCTTCGAAAGATTTTTTACTTCTTATCGGTAGCAGGAAGGGTTACCAGTCTAGAGAGGGGGAATTTGACGTTAAAGGAGGGGAATTTGACGTTAAAGAAAAAATTCTTTTCTATCAAGGATTTATCGTATTAATTGAATGTTGTAAATCAACACAGCTTTGCTCATAGTCAATGCGTTTTTATTTCTTGCGGCCTACAATAATCCACTCAAATTTTTTTCAGTAGGTGACATTGTGGAAATAGACAATCAGGCACTTGGTCAGCGCTTGCAAAAGATGGAAGCAGCGAAAAGCCATACCCGCAAGATCGCTTATACATTATTCGCAGTCGCGCTCACTTCCTTGCTCGTCGCAGTAAGCGGCAGTGGCCTGTAGCAATTCCTTGCTGCATATTTAGTTCGCTCAACCGGTCTTGCACGACGGCCTGACATAGGGCGCCAGTGTCAAGCTGCTATTCCAATCCAGGTAATGTCACGGCGGCGCTTACGGGCGGGGCGAGCTTGCATCTTTACGACAGCGCTAGGGCTGAGCAAATTGCAATCGGAGAAGTGGTGCTGCTGTGATGGCAGCACCTGCGTGATTAGCGGTCGGTTTCTTTCAGCGATCTAAGTCGTAATTCTTCACGAATGTTCAAGGCTTCCGTGCAGGCTTTTTGCAGTTGATCGATCAGTTGCGGAATATCGTCCGGATGGACGGTGATGGTGGCAACTTCATGATTATAGTTTTCCTGTTTCAGACGCACATGCCCGAGACGGCCGGTGGATATCTCGACGGAATCCCGCTGTTCAAAAATAGTGTTGCTCATAATGCTATTTCCGGTTCGATAGTAAATCGGTATCCGTATTTTACTGGAAATGCCTGCGATAAATGGTTGTATCCTGGTGATGCTCGAATGAAAAATATTGGCAATCCTGGTCGCTATGCTGCTTCAATATGACGCCGGAATGGCATTTGGACAATCATTTGCAGAAGTGCAGACAAGATTGACGATTGCCAGATGCAATTGCAACAAGCATGCTGCAGCATCTCATGCACCTTCGCTTTACTAACGGCGGGTTTCTGCCCCGATTGCCCTTATTTTCACCATTCATAAAAGACTGTGTGAAAACAGGCACTTAAACTCCAGCATAGATAGTTGTCCACAGGGTTGTCCACGAGAAATGTGGGTAAGGGTGGTTTTGGCTATACCCCAGTTCCAGTGCCTGTCCAGCGTAGCGCAGCCGCGATTTACGGTGCATCAAGGTATTTCAATTGTGCTCATGCATGCTGGCTGATGCCGGCATATTAATGGACACGATGGAGAGCAAGTCATGGCAATCGAAACGATTGGAAAATATCAGCTGCACCTGATTGCACTGGAAGCGTCGCAGGAAGGAGGATGGGATCCGTATGTCAGCGTGTTCAAATTTGACGACGATGAACAGGATTTCAAATGCCTGCTTGAAAAGCATCCGGCCTCTGCATCGCCGCTGGCAAGCTATGAAGCCGCAATCGAACAGGCGCGGCGTACCGGCAATACATTGATTGCATCGGGCAGATTTGACCAATGGCAAGCCGACGTGCGGAATGACCAGACCAGCTTGCCGCCAGGCTTCACACCGCGACCGGGGCCTTGATCGCCGGATGCGACTGGTAACCGATAATCTCAAAGTCGTCGAAGCGGTAATCGAAAATCGATTCCGGCTTGCGCTTGATGTTCAATGCCGGTAGGGGAAAGCTGCTGCGCGACAGTTGTTCCTGCACCTGATCCATGTGATTCGAGTACAGATGGCAGTCGCCGCCGGTCCAGATGAAGTCGCCCACTTCCAAGCCTGCTTGCTGGGCCATCATGTGCGTCAACAGCGCATACGACGCGATGTTGAAAGGCACACCAAGGAAAATGTCGGCGCTGCGCTGGTACAGCTGGCAAGACAGCTTGCCATCGGCAACATAGAACTGGAAAAAAGCATGGCAGGGCGGCAGCTTCATCTGCGGGATATCTGCCACATTCCAGGCCGAGACAATCATCCGGCGCGAGTCCGGGTTGTGCCTGATTTGCTCCAGTACCTGGGCAATCTGGTCGATATGCTGGCCGTTCGGCGCCGGCCATGAGCGCCACTGGTAGCCATAGATCGGTCCGAGGTTGCCGTTCTGGTCAGCCCATTCATCCCAGATCGATACGCCATTGTCTTTCAGGTATTGCGTATTGGTGGAGCCGGCCAGAAACCAGATCAATTCATGGATGATCGATTTCAAATGCAGCTTCTTGGTGGTCACCAGCGGAAAACCCTCTTTCAGGTTGAAGCGCATCTGGTAGCCGAATACCGAGCGGGTGCCGGTGCCGGTGCGGTCGGTTTTTTTGGTGCCATGTTCAAAAACATGGCGCATGAAGTCGAGGTATTGGCGCATGAATAATTGTAATTTACTGAAGTTATTGTATTTTAACTGTTCTAGCCGGCCGTGAACTGTAGCGCAGCCAAACTCGCATACAAGCCGCCTTGCGCCACCAGCGCCGCATGGGTGCCCGATTCGACGATTTGTCCATGTTCGATGACCAGGATGCGGTCGGCGCGCTGCACGGTCGCCAGCCGATGGGCGATTACCAGCGTGGTGCGGTTCGCCATTGCCGCTTCCAGTGCCGCCTGCACCAGCCGCTCGGACTCGGCATCAAGCGCGCTGGTGGCTTCATCGAGCAGCAACAGCGGCGGGTTTTTCAGCAGTGCGCGGGCAATGGCAATGCGCTGGCGCTGGCCGCCGGACAGGCGCACGCCGCGTTCCCCCAGAAAGCATTGGTAGCCCTGCGGCAGGCACTCGATGAATTCATGCGCAGCAGCCAATTTTGCGGCGGCGACCACCTCGTCGTCGCTGGCGTCGGTACGACCATAGCGGATATTTTCCATCGCATTGGCTGAAAATATCACGGTATCCTGCGGCACGATGCCGATTGCGCTGCGCAGGTCCTGCAAATCAAGCTGGCGGATATCGACGCCGTCCAGCGCAATGCTGCCTTGCTGCGGATCGTAAAAGCGCAGCAGCAGCTGGAACAGCGTGGTCTTGCCAGCGCCGGACGGCCCCACAATGGCCACCGTTTCGCCGGCGGCGATGGCCAGCGACAGGTGTGACAGCGTCGGCGTTTGTGGGCGTGAAGGATAGTAAAACGTGACATCGGCAAGCGCGAGGGCGGCGCCATTGGCCGCGCGCTGCGGCAGGCGAACCGGCTGTCTTGGCGGCTGGATCGGCGAAGTCACTGCCAGCAGTTCCAGCAAGCGCTCGGCGGCGCCGGCGGCGCGTTGCGCTTCGCCGAGCACTTCCGACAATGCGCCGATGGCGCCGGCGACAATCGTCGCATACAAGATGAACTGGCCCAACTGGCCCGCCGTCATGCTGCCATCGATGACCGCCTGCGCGCCCAGCCACAGCACGAACACGATGGCGCCGAACACCAGCAGGATCGCCACCAGGGTCAGCAGCGAGCGGGCGCGGATGCGCTCGATCGCGGTGGCAAATGCGCGATCGACCGAAGCGCCAAAGCGCGCCGACTCGCGTTGTTCCTGGGTATAGGCTTGCACGATCGGCATCGCATTCAGGACTTCGCCGGCCAGCGCCGATGCGTCGGCCACACGGTCTTGCGAATCGCGCGACAGCTTGCGCACGCGCCGGCCGAAAAAGACAATCGGCAGCACCACCAGCGCCAGCATCACCAGGATCAGCGCCGACAGTTTGATACTGGTGACAAACAGCATCACCAGCCCGCCGGCAAATAGCAGCGTATTGCGTAGCGCCATCGAGATGCTGGTGCCGACCAGTGCCTGGATCAGCGTGGTGTCGGTGGTCAGGCGCGACAGCACTTCGCCGGTCTGGGTGGTTTCGAAAAATTCCGGGCTTTGATGCACCACATGTCGGTACACAGCACTGCGCAAGTCCGCCGTGACCCGTTCGCCGAGCCACGAGACCAGGTAAAAGCGGGCGGCGGTGGCCAGCGCCAGGATGCTGGCGACACCGAACAGGGCCAGGAAATAGCCATCGATCTGGGCTGTGCTGGTGGCGTCGGCAGACCCGAAGCCGAGGTCGATCATTTGCCGGAAGGCATACGGTATCGCCAGCGTGGCGCCGGCTGCCACCAGCAAGGCCAGGCCGGCCAGCAAAAAGCGGCGCAGGTAAGGGCGCAAAAAGGGCAGCAGCGCAGTCAGTGTGGTCAGGCTGCCCTTGGGGCGCGGTATCGAGGTGTTTGCAGTCATAGTTTCAGTGGTTTGACATAGCCGGTCAGTTCAAGGTAGCCGCGTCCCGCCGGCTGGCCTTCGCGCCAGATGGTAACTGCGCCTTCCCAGTAGACTGCACCGGTCGATTGGCGCGAATCGAGTTCCTGGTCATCCTGCAAGGGCAGCAGTTGCCAGGTATGCGGCCCGGTAGTGACGGTTTGCGCCACCGGGTAGCTGGCATTGGTGCGCGGCGAGCGCCAGCGGCGTTCGGGTATGAAGCGTACCTGCTCCGGCGCAAACCGGGTAACGCGTCCGCCGGCGTCGCGCAATGCCGCATGTGCCCACAATATGGCGCCGTCCTTGCCGCGGATCTGGAATGCCATCAGTGCCGAGCCATCGTCGAGATTCGCGCCCAGCCAGTCCCAGCCGGCGGCATTTTCGTCCAGCACGCTGGTCGACCATTCGTGATCGAGCCAGGCGCTGCCGTCGACCTGCTGCGACTTGCCGCTGCGCGTCACACTGCCGCTGACTTGCAGGTGCGGCTTGCTGTAATAGTAGGAAGCCTGTCCGGGTTTCGGCCCCTTGCGGGAAAATCCCTGGTCGCCCTGCAGCATCACGGCCTGGCCGGGAGCCAGGTCGAGCGTCAAGGCAAAGTCGCGCGCAGTGATGGTGGCGCGGTATTGTCCGTTTTGTGCGCGCACCAGGCGCCAGCCATCGACTTTCACATCGGTATCGCCCTGCTTCGCGTAGGCCAGATCGAAGCCCGCGCGTGCGCTTTTCTGGTCGTGCTGCAGTTTGCCTAAAGCCGGGTCGGACAGCGCGGCATGCGCAATGATCAATTGCTTCGGCGCGAACTTGCTTGGGTTGGCCGGGTCGTGGTCGGTCGCGGAACGGAAGAAGGTAATCTGGAAGCCCAGCGGTTTGTTGTCGGGTGTTTGCAGCCAGCCAGTGACATACCACCATTCGGTCCGAAAATCCGGATGTGCGCCATAGTCGCGCGGAAACGCCAGCGCCTTGCCCGGCACCACTGGCGTAAGCCGGGGTGGCGCGGCGAATGCCAGCACGCTGGCACCGGCCAGCAGCAGCGCCGCTGTCAAGCGGCCGCGCCGGCGCCAGGCGCGCAGGAATAATCCTGGCAAACATTCGATCATTATGGCCATTACCAATCCTCCCGCACCGCGCGAATCGCATTGCCGGACACCGCATAGCTGCCGGCAGCCACCGCGGTCAATGCCGCCGACGCCAGCAGCACGGCGGCAACGATCGCCAGCAGCGTCCATGGCAGGTGCAATTGCATGCTCCAGTGGAACGATTGCGGATTGACGACAAATACCAGAATCAGGCTGATGGCAAATCCCAGCACAAAGCCGGCAACAATCCCAATGCCGGTCAACAAGCTGCCTTCGATCGCCAGGATGCCGAGCACTTGCCGGCGGGTGACGCCGATATGGCGCAGCATGCCGAATTCCCGCGCACGCGCCAGCGTTTGCCCGGAAAAAGTGGTGGCCACACCGAACAGGCCGATCAGCACCGCGACAGCTTCCAGCAGATAAGTGACGGCGAAGCTGCGGTCGAAAATCGCCAGGCTTTGCGTTCGGATTTCGCCGGGTTGGGCATATTCCAGCGCCGCGCCAAATGGCAGTTGCTTCAATCGATCGACGACATCAGTAGCGCTGGCATTGGTTTCTAGCCAGAGCGCGGCGTCATCGGCCTGGCGGTCGCCGGTCAGGCGCCGGTAGTCGGCTAGTCGCATCTGGATCGCGCCGAACTGGCGCACATAGTCGCGCCAGATACCGGCCACCATACAGTCCTGCAGGCGGCCGCCCACCGGCAACCGGATGCGCTGGCCGGTCTGGTAGCCGTACAGGTCGACCATGGCTTCCGATATCCAGACCGGGATCGCGTCAGGCGCAATTGGCACGGCGGACAAGCTGCCTTCCACCAGCGGCAGCGAGCGGCCCGGATCAGCGAAGTCGATCGGGCGCGCAATCAGCGCCACCGTCGGCCGGCTCGGGTCCAGCGACAGTTGCGTTATGCGCAGGAAATCTGCACGAACAATACCGGGAACTGCTGCGATCGCGGCTTGCGCATCCTGGTCCAGCATCGCGGTATTGCCGGCCGCAGCGGCTTGCACATACAGGTCGGCAGGCAATACCTGCAGCAGCCAGTCATCGACCGAGATCCGGAAGCTGGCCACCATGATCGCCATGGCCACCATCAGGCTGAAGCTTGACAGCACACCGCCCAGCGCAATCGAGGCCTGGTTCGGCGCATTCGCCAGCCGCGCCAGGCTGAGCGTGGCCAGCGCGCCGGCGCCGATTTTTTCTGCCAGTTCTGACAAAAAAGAAAATAGCAGTGCCGTCAGGCGCGGCATCAGTGCAATGCCGCCGATCAGCAATAGCGCCACCGCCAGATAGCCGAATACCGGCAGATTGAAGAGTGGCGGCAACTGCGTAAACACAGCGCCGCTGACCAGGCAGGCCAGTGCCGGCCACGGCCGGGCCAGCCGCGCCAGCGCCACATCTTCGCTGCCGGGCTTTAAGGCTTGCGCCGGCTGGGCACGCGCTGCTTCCCAGGCAGGGCTGGCGCTGCCAAGCACGGCAACGCCCGCACCCAGCAAGAAAAACACCAGGGCGGCTACCGGGGCAAAGTGCACGCTTGGCTGCACGCCGGGGAAATAACCGCCGCCCAGGTCGCCGCCGAAGAAATGCAGCGCGGTTGCCGCTGCCGCATAGCCGCCAGCCAGTCCGAGCAGCGAGCCAAGCATGCCCAGGATGCCGCCTTCGGCCAATAGCTGCAGCAGCAACTGGCGACGCGTGACGCCGACCACCCGCAACAGCGCCAGCTGGCTGCGGCGCCGGATCACCGATTGCGCCTGGGTGGAAAATACCAGGAAGGCGCCGGTAAACAAGGCCACCAGCGCCAGTACATTCAAGTTGACGCGGTAGGCGCGCGACATGTTGGCGGTGCGGGTTTCCTGGTCGCGGGTTTCCGTGACCAGCGCCTGGCCCTGCAGCTGCCGCGCCAGCTGCTGCTTGAATGTTTCCCGGTTGACGCCGGTTTTCAGCTTCAGATCGATGCGCGATAGTTGGCCGATGTGCCCGAAGCGCCACTGCAGCGCGCCGATATCCATGACGGCGATGCGCTGGCCGGCGCGCGCGCCTTGCAAGCTGCCGGCCACGCGCAGCGTGTTGGTTCGGGTGCCGGTACGAAACTGCACCGGCTCGCCTGGTCCGACTTGCAGCCATTGCAGCGCCGCCGGCGACAGGAAGATGGCGTCGTCGGCCAGCATGTCGAATGACTGGTTTTCGTCGCTTGAGTCAGCCTTGCCGATCAGGTCGGGGGTAACCGATGCGGCGCGAAAGACATCGATGCCGAGGATTTTCAAGGGCTGGTCCTGGCCGGGCAGCGCGGCATTGAGTTCCAGCACCGGACTGGCGACCGCCACTGCGGCATGCATTGCCAGCGCCGGGTAGAGCGCTTCATCGAGCCAGGTTTGCGTGCCGCGTACCTGCAGATCAGCCTGGCCAGACAGGCTTTTGACCGCAGCCGAAAATTCATTGAAGGCAGCAGCGTTGATCAGGTGGATCGCAAAGCCGAGCGCCACACCCAGCGCAATCGCTGTGATCGCGACCAGCGAACGCACCGGATGGGCGCGCCACTCGCCGGCCAATAGCCAGCGCCGCAACTGGTGCAGTGAAGCGGGATGGTCGAGGGAAGCCATGCTAAGCCGGGTGCAGACCGTCGCGGGTCAGCACCAGTACCCGATCGGCAGTCGCCGCCGCCGCTGCCGAGTGCGTCACCAGAATCGCGGATGCGCGATTGGCCTTGATTTCGCCGCGCAGCAATAACAGGATATCGTGCGCAGTATCCGGATCCAGGTTGCCGGTTGGTTCGTCGGCCAGCAACAGTTTCGGGCGATGTACCAGTGCACGGGCAATCGCGACACGCTGCAATTCGCCGCCCGATAAATGCCGCGGGAAATCATTGTCGCGCCCCTGCAGGCCGACCGCGTC
>JAKFFK010000248.1:0-3188 GCA_036675285.1 Paucimonas sp.
ACGCGCTTGACTGGCACCAAAACTTTCATAGCTTTGCCTTTAGAAGATCAATTGACGAAAACTGAGAGCATTTAACAAAATGGGGCCGCAACGCGGGCCTGTTTTCATTATCTTAAATGCTATTAATGTAACCTTGATTATAAAAGAGAACTTGACGCTCCACAGTTTTTTAGCACGACCGTTCTTTTATTTGGCATAAGAATACGCATTTATTCCGGTTTAGGGAAGAGGGGAAACAAGATTTTTAAGCCGGAATTGGCTCAGAGAAAAAGCGGGGACGTGGATGAACTGCGTTGAAAACTGGACCAGCCTGGGGATACCTGACACACCGAAGCAGCAAAAGCGCAAAATTGCTTACTTGTGTTTCATTACTTGCGCTTCATGTAAAAAATGAATTCCTGGTTGTCTTCGAACTGTTCCACCAAAAAATTACCGGTCTGACGCGCAAATGCCAGGAAATCTCTGACAGAACCGGGGTCGGTTGCAACCACGCGCAATATTTCACCGCTGGTCATTTCAGCCAAGGCTTTCTTGGTTTTCAAAATCGGCAACGGACAATTCAATCCGCGTGCATCCAGCTCTTTGTGGAATTCCATCATCTACTCTCAAATCAATGGAGGTTGACCATTGCCCGGATTCTACTCCAAATAAACTGCCTTGGTGCGACGCACAAACTTTCTTTTAAGGAAACTTTAGTCGGCCACAATAAATGCTTTCAGGTTACAGAAGCTTGATCTGCGGAATTCAAAGGGGGTAAATCAATGAATTCCGCCGTCAGGCCGCGCGCCTGCAGCCAGTCTGCGACTGCATAGCCGGTACCGGCACGCCAGGGCCGCAACTGCTGCGGTGCGACCAGCCGGTATTCGGTCAGTTCTTCGGATAGTCGGATGTGCCCGGACGCTTGGACATGATAGGCAATGATGACTTCATTCTTGCGGATGAATTCATACGCGCCGATCAGCGCAATGTTGTCGGCATCGAGGCTGGTTTCTTCTTTGAGCTCGCGCGCAATGCCCTGCTCCGGGGTCTCGCCGCGTTCCATGAAGCCGGTGATCAGGCCGAACATCTTTTCTGGCCAGGCGGCATTGCGTGCCAGCAGAATCTGGCCATCGATTTCGACCAGCGCGGCCAGTACCGGCAATGGATTGTCCCAGTGCGTCCAGTGTCCACTCGGACAACTCAGCCGATCACGCTCGCCCTGCAGCGTCACGGTCAGCGCCAGCGCGCATACCGGACAATACCGGTAAGCGCTGACGGTGTCGTTCATCCCGGACACCTTACAGGCGCTCGGCCACCCAGCCGGCGACGCCTTGCAGCGCCTGCGGCAAGCCGCTCGGGTCGGTGCCGCCGGCTTGCGCCATGTCGGGCCGCCCGCCACCTTTGCCGCCGACTTGCTGCGCGACGAAATTCACCAGCTCGCCAGCCTTCACTTTCGCGGTGGCGTCGGCGGTCACGCCGGCGATCAGGCTGACCTTGCCGTCGTTAACCGCTGCCAGCACGATGGCCGCGCTTTTCAGCTTGTCCTTCAATTTGTCCATGGTGTCGCGCAGCGCCGCCACATCGGCGCCGACCATGCTTGCCGCCAGTACCTTGAGGCCCTTGACATCGACCGCCTGGGCCAGCAGCTCGTCGCCCTGTGAAGAAGCCAGCTTGCCCTTGACCGCGGCCAGTTCTTTTTCCAGCGCGCGTACTTGCTCGAGCACGTTGCCGATGCGGCTGACAACTTCCGACGGCGGCGTCTTCAGCGTGCCGGCAACCTGGTTGACGGTCGCTTCCAGCGACTGTAGGTAAGCCAGCGCATTGTCGCCGGTGACGGCCTCGATGCGGCGCACGCCAGCGGCCACGCCGCCCTCGGCCACCACCTTGAACAAGCCGATGTCGCCGGTGCGCTGGACATGGGTGCCGCCGCACAGTTCGCGGCTCGATCCGATCTCCAGCACACGCACTTCGTCGCCGTATTTTTCGCCGAACAGCATCATCGCGCCGGTCTTTTGCGCATCCTCGATCCCCATCACGCGCGCCTGGGTCGGGTGATTGGCAAGAATTTCAGCATTGACGATATTTTCCACCTGGCGGATTTGCTCAGCGGTCATCGCGCCATTGTGGGCAAAGTCGAAACGGGTACGCTCGGCATTCACCAGCGAACCCTTTTGCTGAACATGCGTACCCAGCACTTCGCGCAAGGCCTTGTGCATCAGGTGGGTCGCGCTATGGTTGCGCACGGTCCTGGCGCGCCTTTCGGCGTCGATCCTGGCGTTCAGGATGTCGCCCAGCTTGACCGAGCCTTCAACGATGCGGCCATGATGGCCGAATACGTCGGCCTGGATTTTCAGAGTGTCGTCGACCAGGAAGCGTGCCGCAGTATTGCGCAATTCGCCAGTGTCGCCGACCTGGCCGCCGCTCTCGGCGTAGAACGGCGTGTGGTCCAACACTACCACTGCGTCGTCGCCGGCGTTGGCTTCCTCAACTGCCGTGCCCTCGACATAGATCGCGGTGACTTTCGCAGTGTCGTGGATCAGCTTGTCGTAGCCGTGGAATGTGGTCGGGCTACCGCTGTATTCCAGGCCCTGCGCCATCTTGAACTTGCCGGCCTCGCGTGCGCGCTGGCGCTGTTCGTCGAGTAATATATTGAAGCGCGCTTCATCGACCGTGACGTCGCGCTCGCGGCAGACATCGGCAGTCAGGTCAATCGGGAAGCCATAAGTGTCGTGCAGCTTGAAGGCGGTATCGCCATCGAGCTGCACGGCGCCCGAAGTTTTCATGCCTTCCAGCGCCTTTTCCAGGATGTCCATGCCGTTAGCAATGGTGCGGAAGAATGATTCCTCTTCCTGCTTCAGCACTTCGGTTGCGCGCTTTTCATTCTGGCGCAACTCGGGATAGGCTTCGCCCATCTCGGCCACCAGCGCCGGCACCAGCGCATGGAAGAACGGCTTGCGCGCGCCCAGCTTGTAGCCATGGCGGATCGCACGGCGCGCGATCCGGCGCAGCACATAGCCGCGTCCGGCATTGCTCGGAATGACGCCATCGACCACCGTGAAAGTACAGGCGCGGATATGGTCGGCGATCACTTTCAGCGAAGGCGAATCCGATGGGTAATCGGCAGCGCCGGCCGCATCGACCGCTTTATTAACAGCGGCCAGCAGGTTCACGAACAGGTCGATTTCATAGTTCGAATTAACGCCCTGCAT
>JAKFFK010000278.1:0-18279 GCA_036675285.1 Paucimonas sp.
ACGAATTCTGAATACGATTGAAGAAAACCTATGTCCGATAACAAACCGAAGAAGCCCGAAGCCAAGCCACAAAGCAAATATCCGGTCAACATGCCGGAAACCGCATTCCCGATGCGCGGCGACTTGGCCAAACGCGAGCCGCAATGGATCAAGGAATGGCAGGAAAAACAAATCTACCAGCGTATCCGCAAGGCGGCCAAGGGACGTCCGATGTTCGTGCTACATGACGGCCCGCCGTTTGCCAATGGCGATATCCACATGGGCCACGCGATGAACAAGATCCTCAAGGACATGATCATCAAGGCACGTACCCTGGCCGGATTCGATGCCCCTTACGTACCGGGCTGGGATTGTCACGGCATGCCAATCGAGATCCATATCGAAAAGCAGTACGGAAAAGGTTTGCCCGTTGCCGAGGTGCTGGCCAAGTCGCGTGCCTACGCGAGCGAGCAGATCGAACGGCAGAAATCCGGCTTCATCCGCCTGGGCGTTCTTGGAGAATGGGACAAACCCTACAAGACCATGGATTTCAGCAACGAAGCCAATGAACTACGTACGCTCGGCAAACTGATGCAAAAGGGCTATGTTTACCGCGGCCTGAAGCCGGTCAACTGGTGTTTCGATTGTGGCTCGTCACTGGCCGAAGCAGAAGTCGAATACCAGGACAAGCGCGACCCTGCGATCGACGTCGGCTTTCCATTCGCAGAGCCAGGCAAGCTCGCCCATGCATTCGGTCTCGACAAGCTGCCGACTGAGAAAGGCTATGCCGTCATCTGGACCACCACCCCGTGGACCATCCCGGCCAACCAGGCATTGAATGTACACCCGGACCATCGCTATGCACTGGTGCAGACCGAACGCAATGGCGAAACGATACTGCTATTGCTCGCAGTCGAGCTGATCGCTGCGTGTCTGCAACGCTATGGACTGGAAGGCAAAATCGTTGCGACCGCGCCTGGCGAAGCGCTGTCCATGATCAATTTCAAGCATCCCTTCCATGATGCCGATCCTGGCTACAAGCGCCTGTCACCGATTTATGTCGGCGACTACGTCACTCTGGACACCGGCACCGGCATCGTCCACTCCGCTCCTGCCTATGGCGTGGATGACTTCATCTCGTGCAAGACGCATGGCATGAAAGATGACGAAATTCTTAAACCCGTCATGGGCGATGGCAAGTATGCCTCCTGGCTGCCATTTTTTGCCGGCATGACTATCTGGGAAGCTTCGAAGCCGATTTGTGCCAAACTGGAAGAAGTCGGCTCACTGTTCAAGCTGGTCATGTTTGACCACAGCTACATGCATTGCTGGCGCCACAAATCACCCATCATTTACCGTGCCACTTCACAATGGTTCGCTGGCATGGATATCAATCCGAAGGACAGCAACGCCAGCTTGCGTGAAATGGCGCTGGCCGGCGTCGACGCAACATTGTTTTATCCGGCATGGGGCAAGGCGCGGCTGCACGGCATGATCGCCAACCGGCCGGACTGGACACTGTCGCGCCAGCGTCAATGGGGCGTGCCAATGGCATTTTTCATCCACAAGGAAACGGGCGAACTGCATCCACGCACGCCCGAACTGCTGGAAGAAGTTGCTAAACGCATCGAACAAGGCGGCATCGAGGCATGGCAAGCTGTCGACCCGAAAGAACTGCTGGGCGACGATGCCGTTAATTACGTAAAAAACAGGGACACGCTCGATGTCTGGTTCGATTCGGGCACTACGCACCAGACTGTGCTGCGCGGCTCGCACGCCGAACAATCGGCCTTCCCGGCCGATCTGTATCTGGAGGGTTCCGACCAGCATCGCGGCTGGTTCCACTCTTCCCTGCTGACCTCATCGATGCTGAACGGCTGCGCACCGTACAAGGCGCTGCTGACCCACGGCATGGTGGTCGACGGCGAGGGCAAAAAAATGTCCAAGTCGGTCGGCAACGTGGTTTCGCCGCAGAAGGTATTCGATACGCTTGGAGCAGACATTTTGCGTCTGTGGGTGGCTTCCGGTGACTATTCGGGTGAACTGACCATTTCCGACGAAATTCTCAAGCGCGTCACAGAGTCATATCGCCGTATCCGCAATACCTTGCGCTTCCTGCTGGCCAATACCTCGGACTTTAATCCTGCCACGGATGCCGTGGCAATCGGCGACATGATGGAAATCGACCGTTATGCGATTGCCCGCATGGCAGAGCTGCAAGCCGAGATCCTGCAGCATTTCGATGCCTACGAATTTCATCCTGTTACGGCCAAGCTGCAGATGTATTGTTCCGAAGACCTGGGTGGGTTTTATCTCGATATCCTCAAGGATCGCCTGTACACGACCGGGGCAACTTCCACGGCGCGGCGTTCGGCGCAAACCGCGATCTGGCATATCACGCAAGCGCTGTTGCGAGTGATGGCACCGACGCTCTCGTTTACCGCAGAAGAAGCCTGGCGCGTATTTGCCAACAAGGAAACCTTTGCGGCCAGCGATGAAACGATCTTCACGCAAACCTATTATGTGCTGCCTGAAGTCGCCGATGCAGCGGCATTGCTGAACAAATATGCGGCAATTCGCGAATTGCGCGCCGAGGTCACCAAACAGCTTGAAGACGTGCGCATGACTGGCGGCATCGGCTCGTCGCTGCAGGCCGAAGTCGACATCAAGGCCTTCGGCGACAACTATGCCTCACTGAATGGCCTGGGCGACGACCTGAAATTTGTTCTGATCACATCGCAGGCAACGCTCGAACAAGCGGCAAGCGAGGCGGAAGCAAGCATTACCGTAACGCCATCGTCCCACCAGAAATGCGAGCGTTGCTGGCATTACCGCGCCGACGTCGGCAGCCACACAGAACACCCCGGCATCTGCGGACGTTGCGTAAGCAACCTGTTCGGCGCCGGTGAAGTACGCAAATTTGCGTGACCATTCCTTCCCGCTGACGCGGGAAGGCGCGTTCCACGATATTTTCAGCAAGGTTAACATGGCATCGACTAGAAGTTTCTCCACAAGCAGCAGCAATACCCTGCTCCCCTGGCTGGGAATTGCCGCCATCATCATACTGTTTGATCAACTGACCAAAATCACGATCAACAAACTGTTCACGTTTGGCGAATCCTATCCTGTCACCTCCTTCTTCAATCTGGTGCTTGCCTACAACAAGGGCGCCGCGTTCAGTTTCCTGGCCGACCAGGGCGGCTGGCAACGCTATTTTTTTACCGCGCTGGGTATCGGCGCTGCGCTGTTTATCGTTTATCTATTGAAGCGCAATGCCGGTCAGCGGCTTTTTTGCTGGGCACTGGCATTGATTCTGGGCGGGGCAGTCGGTAACGTGATCGACCGCATCCTGTATGGCCATGTGATCGATTTCCTGGATTTCCATGTCAGCGGCTGGCACTGGCCCGCGTTCAATGTCGCCGATAGCGCGATTATGCTCGGCGCGGCGCTGTTCGTGATTGACGAACTGAAACGGGTGAACAAATAAATCCGGCTTGCCGGGTTTGCTACACTAGCGCAATCACCTGAGGAGTTTGCATGGATCTCGCTGGCAAAAAAATCATCCTGGGCCTGACCGGGGGCATCGCCTGCTACAAGGCGGCGGAGCTGACGCGCGCGCTCGTCAAGGCCGGCGCATCGGTACAGGTGGTGATGACAGACGCCGCCACCCACTTCATTACCGCTGTCACCATGCAGGCGCTGTCCGGCCACACGGTGCATACCGATCAATGGGATGCGCGCATTGCCAACAACATGCCGCACATTGACCTGAGCCGCGATGCCGATGCAATAGTCATTGCGCCCTGCTCCGCCGATTTCTTGTTCAAGCTGGCGCATGGCGCCTGCGATGATTTGCTGTCGACGCTGTGCGTGGCACGGCCGGCAAACTTGCCGCTACTGGTAGCGCCGGCAATGAATGTCGAGATGTGGCAAAACCCGCCCACCCGGCGCAATGTCGCTCAAGTCAAGGCCGATGGCGTTTTGATACTGGGGCCGGATGCCGGCGAACAGGCTTGCGGCGAAACCGGCATGGGACGTATGCTCGAGCCAGAGCAACTGCTGGAAGAAATCATCGCCGCCCTGCAACCCAAGCTGCTGGCTGGCAGACGGGTGCTGCTGACAGCCGGCCCGACGTTCGAGCCGATTGATCCGGTACGCGGCATCACCAATCTGTCTTCGGGCAAGATGGGGTTCGCGCTTGCCCGCGCCGCACGCGAAGCCGGTGCCGAAGTGATCTTGGTCGCGGGCCCGACAGGCTTGCCGACGCCATTCGGTGTCGACAGGATCAATGTGCAAACTGCGCAGCAGATGCACGATGCCGTGATGGCGCAGATCGGCGCGCAGGATATCTTCATTGCCGTTGCCGCAGTTGCCGACTGGCGGGTAGTGCAGACCAGCGGGCAAAAACTCAAGAAAAATGCTGATGGCATTCCCCCGCAATTGCGGCTGGAACCCAATACCGACATACTGGCAACAGTTGCTGCGCTGGCGCAACGCCCCTATTGTGTCGGCTTTGCCGCCGAATCGGAAAACCTGGTGCAGTACGGCCAGGAAAAACGCCTGCGAAAAAATGTGCCGCTTTTGGTTGGCAACATCGGCCACCACACCTTCGGCAAGGACGACAATGAATTGATGCTGTTCGATGACCAGGGCCATACGACGCTGCCACGCGCCAGCAAGCAGCAGCTGGCGCGGCAGCTGGTTGCGGAAATTGCCCGCCGTATCTGAACACATGCCGCAATGATTTTGCCTGTATGGCGCAGGCAGCCGCCAGATTATTTTTCTTTATTCTCTCCCATGAAAACCATCGACGTCAAAATCCTCGACCCCCGCATGCAGGACCAATTGCCTGCCTATGCCACAAGCGGCAGCGCCGGCCTCGATTTACGTGCCTGCATTGACACGCCATTGACCATCAAGCCGGGCGAAACCCACCTGGTTGCGACTGGACTGGCAATCCATATCAGTGACCCCGGCTATGCGGCGATGATTTTGCCGCGCAGCGGCATGGGCCACAAGCATGGCATCGTGCTGGGCAACCTGGTCGGCTTGATCGATTCCGATTATCAGGGCCAGTTGATGGTATCGACCTGGAACCGTGGACAGATGGAATTCATCCTGAACCCGATGGAGCGCCTGGCACAATTGGTCATCGTTCCGGTCATGCAGGTCGGATTCAACATCGTTGAGGAATTCGATTCCAGCCAACGCGGTGCCGGCGGCTTCGGCAGTACCGGCAAGCATTGAAAGAGACGACCATGAAGAAGCTTATTTCCCTTTTGCTCAAAAAAGATCGGCGGTTTGCGCCCCCGCTCGCGTGCATTCTGCTGCCGGCGGTATTGCTGACGGCATGTAACGTACCGCTGCAACCATCGCAACCCGCCCCACCGATCAGTGCGGCGGCTGACTCGCCCGACCAGGCGGCTCTGCGCGCATTGATGGTTTCGCAAAACAGGCTGGATCGCGTCGCCGCACCGCTTCTGGTGAATAACGCCGAACTGTGCAAAACCCATGCACGCAAGCTGCTCGGTTTTTCTGCGAAAAACAAATATTCGTATTCTGCAGAACTGGCCGACACGGTCCAGCAAACCTTTGGCTTTGACGAACGCCTGCAGGTTACGACCGTACTCGCAGGCAGCGGCGCCGCACGTGTTGGCGTGCAGCGCGGCGACATCCTGATTGCAGCCGAGGACAAGGCATTTCCGCCCGGCGAAAACGCCGAACGCCAGGCTGCCACGATTCTTGCGCCGATGGTCCGCAGTCGCTCGAGCGTCAAATTGACGCTTGCCCGCAACAACGTTCAGACTGCACTCGACATACCTCTCACGCCTTCGTGCGGATTCAGTATCGAGCTGGGCAATGCCGATCATGTCAATGCTTATGCCGATGGTCGCCGTATCGTCATCACCCGCGGCATGCTGAACTTCGTGCAATCGGACGCAGAGCTGGCTTATTTGCTTGCCAAAGAGATGGCCCATAACGTGTTTGCCCATGCCGCCAAACAGCGCATGAGCGCCACCATGGGCGGCATCATTGATAATCTGATCCGGGTCCATCCCGACTTAAGCAGCATGACCGGCATGTCTGGTGTCCGGCCTTACTCGGCTCAATATGATGTCGAAGCCGACCAGTTGGCCTTGTATATGGTGGCGCGTGCCGGCTATGCAATTGATGCTGCCCCGACCTTTTGGAAACGACTGGCGGAGCAACATCCCGCGTCTGTCCTGAATACCTATACTGCGATTCACCCTGCAACTCCGGCGCGCCTGATAGCGCTGAATAAGGCGGTCGCAGAAATACAGTCAAAACAAGCCGACAAGCGCCCTCTTCTTCCATAAAAAAACAGCCGGCGCCTCGATTCGCTTCACGCGCCTGCTTCACCTACAAAAACAAAAAAGCCCGGCTCATTCACATGAACCGGGCTTTTTAATTTAGCCTGAATCGGCTAAAGCATCACTGCCTCATTCGACTTCCACTGTTTCCTGCGGAGCGGCAGGCGGACTCACATCGCCTTCGACGAAATCGAGCTTGACCTGATCCTTTTCATCCAGATCAACCGTCACCCGACCGCCCGTCACCAATCGACCGAACAGCAGTTCGTCAGCCAGCGCCTTGCGGATCATGTCCTGGATCAGACGCGACATCGGCCGTGCACCCATCAATGGATCAAAGCCCTTCTGCGCAAGAAACTTGCGTAACTTGTCGCTGAAGACAGCTTCGACTTTTTTCTCGTGCAATTGCTCTTCAAGCTGCATCAGGAACTTGTCGACTACGCGCAGAATGACTTCCTCATCCAGCGACTTGAAGCTGATGATCGCATCCAGCCGGTTACGGAACTCCGGCGTAAACATGCGCTTGATATCCGCCATCTCGTCGCCCGCTTCCTTCTTGTCGGTAAACCCGATCGAGCGTTTCTGCAGGCTTTCCGCGCCGGCATTGGTCGTCATGACGATGATGACGTTACGGAAGTCAGCCTTGCGTCCGTTATTGTCGGTCAGCGTGCCATGGTCCATGACCTGCAGCAGAATATTGAAGATATCCGGATGTGCCTTTTCAATCTCGTCGAGCAACAGCACCGAATGCGGCTTCTTGGTGATTGCCTCAGTCAGCAAGCCGCCCTGGTCAAAACCGACATAACCTGGCGGCGCGCCGATCAAGCGGCTGACCGCATGGCGCTCCATGTATTCGGACATGTCGAAACGGATCAGTTCAATGCCGAGAATGAAGGCAAGCTGTTTGGCGACTTCGGTCTTGCCGACACCGGTGGGGCCGGAAAACAGAAACGAGCCGATCGGCTTGTCGGTTTTGCCCAGGCCTGCGCGCGCCATCTTGATCGCCGAAGCCAATGCCTCGATAGCCGGATCCTGGCCAAACACGACATTTTTCAAGTCGCGGTCGATGGTCTGCAGCTTGGTGCGGTCGTCCTGGTTGACCGATTGCGGCGGGATGCGCGCGATTTTGGAAATAATGTCCTCGATCTCAGCCTTGCCGATGGTTTTCTTCTGCTTCGACTTCGGCAGAATGCGTTGCGCCGCACCGGCTTCGTCGATCACGTCGATTGCCTTGTCCGGTAAATGACGATCATTGATGAAGCGGGCCGCCAGTTCGGCAGCAGAGGTCAAAGCCGACGCGGAATATTTGATGCCGTGATGCTCTTCGAAGCGCGACTTCAGGCCGCGCAGGATCTGTATGGTCTGCTCAACGGTCGGCTCGTTGACATCGATCTTTTGAAAGCGACGCGACAGTGCATGATCCTTCTCGAACACGCCACGATATTCATTGAAGGTGGTCGCACCGATGCATTTCAGCTGGCCGCTGGAGAGCGCCGGCTTGAGCAAGTTGGATGCATCCAGCGTGCCGCCCGAAGCCGCACCGGCACCGATAATGGTGTGGATTTCATCAATGAACAGAACGCCGTTCGGATTGTCGCGCAACTGCTTCAATACAGCCTTCAGACGCTGCTCGAAATCACCTCGGTATTTGGTGCCGGCCAGCAGTGCGCCCATGTCAAGCGCATACACGACCGCATTTTGCAGCACTTCCGGTACGTCGCCCTGGGTCACGCGCCAAGCCAGTCCCTCCGCAATCGCGGTCTTGCCAACGCCGGCTTCGCCGACCAGCAGCGGGTTGTTTTTGCGGCGCCGGCACAGGGTCTGGATCACACGTTCGACTTCGGCTTCGCGGCCGATCAGAGGATCGATCTTGCCTTCGGCGGCAGCCTTGTTCAGGTTCTGGGTAAACTGCTCCAGCGGGCTTTCCTTCGGCTGGCCTTCGACCTGCGCATCTTCAGCGCCTTCCGGCGACTTCTGCGCCTCCGATTGCTGATCCTTGCGCACGCCATGCGAAATGAAATTCACCACATCCAGACGCGTCACCCCCTGCTGATGCAGATAGTAGACCGCATGCGAATCCTTTTCGCCGAAAATCGCCACCAGCACATTGGCGCCAGTAACTTCTTTCTTGCCATTCGATGCCGACTGCACATGCATGATGGCGCGCTGGATCACACGCTGGAAGCCGAGCGTCGGCTGCGTATCGACTTCACTTGCGCCGGGTACGGTCGGGGTATTGTCGCTGATGAAGTTGGTCAACGTCTTGCGCAAGTCGTCAATATTGACAGCGCAGGCACGCAGCACTTCAGCGGCGGACGGATTGTCCATTAACGCGAGCAACAAGTGCTCAACGGTAATAAATTCATGCCGGGCCTGTCTTGCTTCGACAAAGGCCATATGCAAACTAACTTCCAGTTCTTGCGCAATCATGCTTCCTCCATCACGCATTGCAGGGGGTGCCCTGCTTTTCGAGCGTGGGTTAAAACCAATTCAACCTTAGTGGACGCAATATCCTTTGGATATACGCCACACATGCCTTTTCCATCGCGGTGTACCTTGAGCATAATTTGCGTTGCTGTTTCACGGTCCTTATTGAAAAATTCCTGGATGATTGCGACGACGAATTCCATCGGCGTATAGTCATCATTCAATAATAATACTTGGTACATAGGCGGCGGTTTGAGCTTTTGCTCTTGCCGTGACAATACCGTACCATTTTCATGCTTAGTTGCCATGCGTATATTCTAATCATTTCAACTGCGTGCGCAACGCTCAAAGATAAACCACACTTCATTTAATAACGATACTACGCCGATTCTTGATAGTGCGCAGATGGCGCTATAAAAGATTAAAACAAGGGTGATTTGTTGTGTTGTCACATAAATTACAGTTTTACCTGTTTGATAACCCTTGACTTTAGCGATTTTTCCTAGAACAATGAACAATATTAGTAAGTGTGAATGTTATGCACTTGTTAATACGAAGTGAGCAGGTTTTTAAGAGGGGGCAGCATTACGCGAGCCTTCTTGCTTTTACGGCTCGTGTGATTAGTTCAATTTGAAAGACGCTTTTATGGCAACAGGTACAGTCAAGTGGTTCAACGATTCCAAAGGTTTCGGCTTTATCACTCCGGATGACGGCGGCGAAGATTTGTTCGCTCATTTTTCCGCTATCCAGATGAACGGCTTCAAGACCCTCAAAGAAGGTCAAAAAGTCCAATTTGAAGTCACGCAAGGCCCAAAAGGCAAGCAAGCTTCCAATATCCAAGCTCCTTGATCGCAGCTCAAGAAGCTTAGTGAAAAGCCTCGCTTCGGCGAGGCTTTTTTATTGCAGCTACATTGAAGGACGATTTGCCAGCACCCTAAACTGTTGCCGCTTAACAACAATTCCTGCGCAATATAAAACCCTACCCTCTGTAAAAAGCAAAAACCGGAACAAGTCCGGTTTTTTTACCTGACACGCAGAAAACAAATTACATGTTTTCAATCATCACATCGCCAAACCCGGAGCACGATACCTGGGTTGCGCCGTCCATCAACCGGGCAAAGTCATACGTGACTTTTTTCGAAGTGATGGATTTCCCCATCGAGTCGATCAGCAGATCGGCGGCTTCGAGCCAGCCCATGTGACGCAGCATCATTTCTGCCGACAGAATCAATGAACCAGGATTGACGTAATCCTTGCCGGCGTATTTCGGCGCAGTGCCGTGGGTTGCCTCAAACATCGCAACGGAATCGGACATGTTGGCGCCTGGCGCAATGCCGATACCGCCGACCTGGGCTGCCAGCGCATCGGAAATGTAATCGCCGTTCAGGTTCAACGTGGCGATCACGCTGTACTCGTTCGGGCGCAACAGAATTTGCTGCAGGAAAGCGTCGGCGATGGAATCCTTGATGATGATTTCCTTGCCGGTCTTTGGATTCTTGAATTTGCACCATGGACCGCCATCGATCAGTTGGGCGCCAAATTCGTTTTGCGCCAGCGCATAGCCCCAGTCGCGGAAACCGCCTTCGGTGTACTTCATGATATTGCCCTTATGGACAATCGTCACCGATGGCTTGTCATTATCGATTGCATACTGAATCGCCTTGCGCACCAGCCGTTCGGTGCCTTCACGCGACACTGGCTTGATGCCGATGCCGGATGTTCCCGGAAAGCGGATTTTCTTGACACCCATTTCCTTGATCAGGAATTCAATGATTTTTTTCGCGCCATCGGAGCCTTCCTGCCATTCGATACCGGCATAGATATCTTCCGAGTTTTCACGGAAGATCACCATGTCGGTCTTTTCCGGCTCGCGCACCGGAGAAGGCACGCCCTTGAAGTAACGCACCGGACGCAAGCACACATACAAATCCAGCTCCTGGCGCAAGGCGACGTTCAATGAACGGATGCCGCCACCGACCGGCGTCGTCAGCGGTCCCTTGATGGATACCACATAGTCTTTCAATACCTTCAGCGTTTCTTCCGGCAACCAGACGTCCGGGCCATAAACTTTGGTCGATTTTTCGCCTGCATAGATTTCCATCCAGCTGATCTGCCGCTTGCCGCCATACGCCTTGGCCACGGCTGCATCGACAACCTTGATCATGACCGGGCTGATATCCACACCGGTGCCATCACCTTCGATATACGGGATGATCGGATTATCGGGAACATCCAGGGAAAAGTCAGGCTTGACGCTGATTTGCTTGCCGTTGGCAGGTACTTTGATATGTTGGTACATCTTTGTCTCCAAAGTGAAGGAGGAATGGAAGGGAACGCTTTTTTAATAACTGCTGATGCCGAACCGGACCGCAAGTCTTATATAAGACATAAGACTATGTTTCGTATTATGCACTAGAATTTTACTCTATGCCATATTTTTACGGAATCTTGAAATGCTTGCCTGGATTGTGGAGCATCACTGCCACTGCATTTTCAGCTCCCTGAAGGCTTCGGGTCAGGCAGTACAATCAGGAATATCCGCTGTTTGCATGAACCATCCCAGAATACAGAAATGCCGCTCATATTATTCAACAAACCCTACCAGGTAATGTGCCAGTTTTCACCGCATCCGGCGCACACGACCCTGGCGGATTATCTTGCCATTGCCAACATATATCCAGCAGGACGACTCGACGCAGATAGTGAAGGCTTGCTGCTGCTGACCGACGATGGCAAGTTACAGCATGAGCTCAGCCATCCTGCGCACAAGCAGCCCAAAACCTATATCGTCCAGGTGGAAGGGCTGCCCAATGCCGCCCAACTCACACGTTTAAGTGCGCCGCTCGACCTGGGCGATTTCGTCACCAAGCCTTGCCACGCAAGACAAATCCTGGCACCCGACTGGCTCTGGCCGCGTGACCCGCCGATCCGCCAGCGAGCCAACAGCCCAACCAGCTGGCTGGCCATTACGCTCAAGGAAGGTAAAAACCGGCAGGTACGACGGATGACCGCCGCAGTCGGCTTGCCGACCTTGCGCTTGATAAGGATTGCCATCGGTCCTTTTTCACTGGCAACGCACCCTCTACTGCCGGGGGAATCGCGGGAAGTATCAGTGGACGAACTTGGCTGAAACGCACTTGCGGGTTGGCTGGCGTTATTTGGCTGGCTGGCGCATCACCCTATCTGGATGCGAAAAAATAATTTGCTTTGAAATTAGCTGAATCGGCTTTTTTCCGAAGACCTGTCAACCAGGCAAGCCGCAGGCCGTTATCTGCATTGATTCGACAGAATCACCATCCAATAACATCAATTTGAGGATTACACATGAAAAACCTGATCGCTGCCCTGGTTGCCGGCCTGTTTGCCACCACCGTTTTCGCTCAAGCTGCTGCACCAGCAACTGCCGCAACCCCGGCTTCGCCAGCAACCCCAGCCGCCGCTTCGGCACCAGCCGCCGCGCCTGCCAAGAAGGCAAGCATCAAAAAAACCAAAGCAAAGAAAGCCAAAGCCAAGAAAACTGTGGCGGCTGCCGATGCTGCACCTGCTGCCAAGTAAATAGATATTGGCTCCACGAAAAAGGCAGGCGCGTCCTGCCTTTTGTATTTGCCGGTAATTTTGTATCATTCATGTTTAAAACTGCCCTGCCAAGCTTCCACTCATGAAGACCTCCTTTTCTCCTTTGCTTTTTGCCCTGATTGCCACAGCCCTGAGCGCCGTGGCCATTCCGGCTGGCGCCCAGTCAGGCGCAAAATTCCGGACCATTCCGCTCAATATCGGGATTCATGTGATCCAGGCTGAAGCCGCCGCCAATCCGGCGCAACGCGAACAAGGCCTGATGTTCCGGGAAAAACTGGGCATCAATGAAGGCATGGTATTTTTATTCGACAGTTCCGCCAGCGTCTGCATGTGGATGAAAAATACCCCGCTCCCGCTGTCTGTGGCATTCATTGACGCACAGGGGCGGATTGTGAATATCGAGGATATGCAGCCGCAGACGACCGACTCGCATTGCGCAAAGCAACCGGCCAAATATGCGCTGGAAATGAATCAGGGCTGGTTTTCGCGCAAGAATATCAAGCCTGGCGCGTTAATTGAAGGGCTGCCACGGTAGGATGAATGGCTGCCTCGGCAGGAGCTACTGCTTACTGCGAGCGACACAAACAACAAAAGCCGCGTGAGCCACGCGGCTTTTGTTTTGAAATTTTCAGTTTGCGCTTTAGCCTGGCATCAGGTTAAAGCGCATCAATTTCTGATCAGGCCAGCGCCTTCAGGGCAGCTGCCATGCGGCTCTTGTGACGAGCCGCCTTGTTCTTGTGAATGATCTTCTTGTCGGCGATGGTGTCGATGGTGGACACGGATGCCTGGAAAATCTTCGCAGCAGCAGCCTTGTCGCCTGCTTCAATCGCCTTGCGAACCGCCTTGATTGCCGTGCGCAGCGTGGAACGCTGGCTGGAATTGTGAGCGTTTAATTTGACTGCTTGACGAGCACGTTTGCGTGCTTGTGCGGTATTTGCCATGAAAATATCCTAAACGATGTCGAGTATTGCGTTCGCGATTCTAATTTACTGCTCATACAGGTTTCGCGACACAGAATTCTGTAAAGCCGACGAGTATAACGTTTTCTACCGCGATTAGCAATCCATGCGATAACAAAAGGGAAAATGCTGCGGTGCCAGGACGGATCTCCTGGCTTGGCTGACACCATGAACCCGCCAGCAATCCTGCTGGCGGAAAAGAATATTGCATTTTTTGCACCCTCGCATGCCGACTTGCAAACTTGCTCATTGGCAAGTCAAGATAACGCAGATCATTTGCGTATCGCCAGGCGGGCACGCAGCACTTCCCTGCTTGGTCAGGATACGCGCAAGCTATAATGGCGCCCCATGAACTTGCATAAAACCCTGGCCACAGTTTCCGGCATGACCCTGCTTTCGCGTGTGACCGGATTGGTGCGCGAATTTCTGATTGCCCGGGCGTTTGGCGCTTCAGCCTATACCGATGCTTTCTTCGTTGCTTTTCGCATTCCGAATCTGCTGCGCCGACTGTTTGCCGAAGGAGCATTTTCGCAAGCCTTTGTGCCGATTCTGGCGGAATACAAGAATCAGAAAGGTGAAGCCGCCACCCGGGATTTGGTGGATCACGTAGCCACCCTGCTGACATGGGCGTTGGTATTGACTTGCCTGATCGGCATCATCGCGGCCCCAGTGGTGGTATATCTTGTTGCCAGCGGCTTGAAATCGGCGTCAGCGACTTTCGACGCATCGGTCATGATGACGCGCATCATGTTCCCTTACATCGGCTTCATGTCGTTCGTCGCCTTGGCCGGTGGCATTCTGAACACTTGGCGGGAATTCCGGATTCCAGCCTTTACCCCGGTTTTACTCAACCTTTCCTTCATTGCCGCCTCGCTTTTCCTGGCGCCTTACCTGGCCCAGCCGGTGTATGCGCTGGCCATCGCTGTCTTTATCGGCGGCATCCTGCAAATGGCAATCCAGATTCCCGCCCTGAAAAAAATCGGCATGCTGCCGCGCATCGGTTTCAATCCGCTCGTCGCATACCGTGATCCTGGGGTACGCCGCGTATTGAAACAAATGGTGCCAGCCACTTTTGCCGTTTCGGTCGGCCAGATCAGCATCATCATCAATACCAACATCGCCACCCACCTGGAAAAAGGCAGCGTGTCCTGGCTAAACTATGCGGACCGGCTGATGGAATTCCCGACCGGGATGCTGGGCGTCGCGCTTGGAACCATCCTGTTGCCCAGCCTATCGAAGGCACATGCAGATGGTGATCCATCTGAATATTCCGCCCTGCTCGATTGGGGATTACGTCTGACATTTCTTTTGGCACTGCCGGCCGCTGTCATGCTGGCAGCTCTGGCTGAACCTTTAACAACCACGCTTTTTCATTACGGAAAATTTACTGCGCAATCGGTGGCTATGACAGAAAAGGCGCTGATCGCCTATGGCGTTGGCTTGCTAGGTTTAATTCTGGTAAAAATTCTGGCGCCGGGTTTTTATGCGAAACAAGATATCAAAACACCGGTCAAAATCGGCATAGGCGTATTGATAGCCGTCCAGTTGATGAATATCGTATTTGTACCGTGGATTGCGCATGCTGGCTTGGCCTTGTCGGTTGGCTTAGGGGCCTGCTTGAATGCAGCATTTTTGTTTTGGGGCTTGCGCCATCGAGGCATTTACCAGGCACGTAGCGGCTGGGGCCTGTTTTTCATCAGGCTAGCCGGTGCCGTGATACTGATGGCGGGCATAGCATTATGGACCGCCGCCCAGTTCAACTGGATTGCACTGCAGGCAGCGCCATTCCAGCGAATCGGTGCATTGGCGCTGGTTTTGGTCGCCTGTGGCGTGAGTTATTTTGCGGCATTGCTTGCGATGGGCTTCCGTTTCCAGGATTTCAAGCGCAGCACGACGGGATGATGCCGATTCTGCCCGGCATTGTCATGCCAGTCTGTATTTGACCACCTTGTAATTTGATGATCAGCTCTCTCGAATATTTTTCTTCACTGGTGCAACAGGATGATGCTCTGCCGCTGTTCGAGGCGGCGCTAGCAATTGCCCAGGACGCCGATCCGGAACCGGATCTGATCGCAATCCTGGCAACCATCGATACCTTTGCCACCCAGTTGAGCCGCCGTCTTGCACCGGACGCCTCTGCAGTGCAAAAAGTCCGGATGCTGAATCATTTTTTCTATAACGAACTCGGCTTTGCCGGCAACGTCAACGACTACTACGATCCCAATAACAGCTATTTGCATCGGGTGATTGCTACCCGCCGCGGGATTCCTATTTCACTGGCTGTCATCTACATGGAACTGGCCCAGCAAATCAATCTGGACATCAAGGGAATATCGTTTCCAGGCCATTTCCTGATGAAACTGTCGGTGCCGTCCGGCGAAATCATTCTCGACCCGTTCAATGGCGCCAGCCTGTCACGCGAAGAACTGGAGGAATGGCTCGAGCCTTATTTGCAGCACTATCATTCGCCGGAGCTGCCGCTGGCCACCTACTTGCAAAGTGCGCAGCCGCGGGAAATCCTGGCGCGCATGCTGCATAATCTAAAGGCGCTGTTTGCCGAACATCAGGATTGGCAAAACATGCTGGATGTGCAGCAGCGCCTGGTAATTTTGCTGCCGGAAGAAATCAGCGAGCGGCGCGACCGCGGGCTGGCGTATGCCCATCTGGAATGCCCGCAAGCCGCGCTCGACGACTTGCAGGCTTATCTGGCCGAACGACCGTATGCGACCGATGCGCAAAGCGTGCGTGCGCGCTTGCCGGCATTACGCCAGGCCAGCAAAGGCCAGCATTAAGCATTCAAGCAATATGCCGGAAGCTTCCGATCTAGGGAAGAAGGTGCCGGCGGAACGATTTATTTTGCGTTGGGCGCCTCGATTGCTTCCCATTTTTCGAGCGCATCCAGAAGCAAGCCATCGATTTCGGCAAAGCGCTGGTTAAGCTTTTGCACTTCCTGAGGCTGCTTCACGTACAAATCAGCGTCTGCCAGACGTGCGGAAATGGCTTTTTGTTCCGCTTCCAGTTGTGCAATCAGCGCCGGCAATTCTTCCAGCGCTCGCTGTTCCTTGTAACTCAGCTTCTTGGCCTTGGATGCTGTCTGGGCTGCATCCTTGGACGTCGCGCCACCCTCCGCCTTGTTTGCCGCCTTTGCCGTCGATGTCGGGCTGCTGGCAGGACGCATGCGTTCCCAGTCGCTGTAGCCGCCGATGTACTCACGCCACATACCCTCGCCTTCCGCAACGATCACCTGTGTGACCACGTTATCCAGGAAGGTACGGTCATGGCTGACCAAAAATACGGTGCCGGTATATTCTTCCAGCAATTCTTCCAGCAGCTCCAGCGTGTCGATATCGAGATCGTTGGTCGGCTCATCCAGCACCAGCACATTGGCCGGTTTAGCAAACAGGCGTGCCAGCAACAGCCGGTTGCGCTCGCCGCCCGACAGTGACTTGACCGGTGAGCGCGCACGCTCCGGCGCGAACAGGAAATCGTTCAGGTAAGTCATCACATGCTTGCGCTGGCCATTGATCTCGACCCAGTCGCTGCCTGGCGCAATCGTATCGGCCAGACTGGCGTCTTCATTCAATTGCGCGCGCATCTGGTCGAAATACGCCACTTGCAATTTGGTGCCCTGCTTGATGGAACCGGAATCCGGCTGGTCCTCGCCCAGGATCAATTTGAGCAAGGTGGTCTTGCCAGCACCGTTGGCGCCGATCAGACCAACCTTGTCGCCGCGCAGGATGGTGGCGGTGAAGTCGCGCACGATTACCTTGCTGCCGAAGGATTTGTTCACATCGGTGAGTTCGGCCACGATCTTGCCGGAACGGTCGCCGGCCGAGACATCCAGCTTGACTTGTCCTTGCTGCTCGCGGCGCGCGCTGCGGGTCAGGCGCAAGGCTTCCAGACGCCTGACGCGGCCTTCGTCGCGCACGCGGCGGGCCTTGACGCCTTTGCGGATCCACACTTCTTCCTGCGCCAGGAACTTGTCGAATTTGGCGTTTTCCACTTCTTCAATTTCGAGCTGCTCTGCCTTGCGGATTTCATAGGCGCTGAAATTGCCGGGAAACGACAGCAGGCGGCCGCGATCGAGTTCGATGATGCGGGTGGCGACATTGTCGAGGAAGCTGCGGTCGTGGGTGATGAACAGCACGCTGCCCTTGTAATCGCGCAGCAAGCTTTCCAGCCACAGGATCGACGTGAAATCTAGGTGGTTGGTCGGTTCGTCCAGCAACAGCACATCCGGCGCGCTGACCAGCGCACATGCCAGCGCTACCCGCTTTTGCATGCCGCCCGACAGGGTACCCATCAACGAAGTTTTATTCAGATTCAAGCGGTCGAGCGTGGCCTCGACCCGATTGTTCAAGCTCCAGGCATCGGCGGCATCCAGCTGGACTTGAATGTCATGCATGCGTTCCATGACGGCATCATCATTGCCCTGGCCGAATTGCCCGGTCAATGCATCATATTCGGCCAGCAATGCCGGCATTTCGCCCAAGCCGGAGGCAACCGCATCGAATACCGACATGTCGGGTAAAAAGTGCGGTTCCTGGTCAACATAGGCAATCTTGATACCTTGCTGCATTACCAGCAGGCCATCATCCAGTTTGGAAACCCCGGAAATCGTTTTCAACAGGGACGACTTGCCAGTGCCGTTGCGTCCAATCAAACCGACCCGCTCGCCGGATTCGAGGGAAAATTCCGCGTGGTCCAGCAACGCGACGTGGCCGAATGCGAGTTGCGCATTGGATAATGAAATGACTGCCATAAAAAACCTAAGGAAACCGGGTTTGCCTGAATTCGGGGGCCGGGTGAAATGAATGAAGTCCGCATTGTACCGACATGTGCCCGCATCGGCGCATTTCGCGCTATTTTCTGCCGGCCGGGTCGGCTATAATCTTGAGCGCAATACAATTTTTATTGTTTGCAAGCGTCCCTCGCCGTAGTTCAATGGATAGAACGAGTGCCTCCTAAGCGCTAGATGTGAGTTCGATTCTCGCCGGCGGGACCAA
>JAKFFK010000011.1:0-18118 GCA_036675285.1 Paucimonas sp.
GCTGGACATCCTTGTCGAGCAGGTCGAGCAGGCGCCTGGCGTGTTCCTTGTACATCACGATATCGGATGCCGCTTTGGATTTGAAAGTGATCAGCATAGAGCCTCCGTGCGTTAGAGTATGGCGTTTTCAGACATGTCACCGCAAGTGGTGCAAGTAGTTGCAGTAACGCTCATGCCAGTGTAGCAGGCTCGGCAAATCGGCGGGTGGCGACGGAAAGCTGGCTTATGTGTGATGCGCGATGGCTGGCTGCGTGTCGGCGGCAAGCCGGGCTTCGAATTCGGCCAGCGGCACCGCTTTGCCGAACAGGTAGCCTTGCCCTTCATCGCACAGTTCATGGTTCAGGAATGCGCATTGCGCCTCGGTCTCGATGCCTTCGGCCAGCACTTCCAGCCCCAGCGTATGCGCCAGCGCAATCGTCGCCGATGCAATCACCGCATCGTTTTCATCGTTTTCGATATCCTTGACGAAGCTGCGATCGATCTTGATGCGGTCGATTTCAAACAGCTTTAAATAGTTCAATGATGAATAGCCGGTGCCAAAGTCGTCGATGGCGACCTGGATGCCGCGCTGGCGCAATTGGCGCAGCAATTCGCGCGTCTGTTCCGGATCCTGCATCGCGGCGGTTTCGGTAATTTCCATTTCCAGCCAGTGCAAATTGACCTGGGTTTCCGCCTGCAAGCGATCGACGCAGGCAATCAGGGTGCCGGAATGGCACTGGCGCGCCGACAGGTTGACTGCCAGGCGCAGCGGCGGCATTTGCCGGCGTTGCCAATCTGCCAGGATGCGCAATGCGCGTTCCAGCACCCATTCGCCGAGCGGCAGAATCAAGCCCGATTCTTCGGCAATCGGAATGAAGCGGTCAGGGGCAATGAAGCCGAGTTCCGGATGGCGCCAGCGCAACAGCGCTTCGGCGCCAATGATCTGGCGCGACGCCAGGTGCAGTTGCGGCTGCAGGTAAAGCTCGAATTCGCTGCGTTCGAGTGCCAGCCAGATACGATTTTCCATCTGCAGGCGCTCTTGCTGTGCCGCATTCAATTCCGCAGTGAACAGTTGATGCTTGCCGCGGCCCTGCTGCTTGGCAGCCAGCACGGCAGCATCGGCATTGCGCAGCAAGGTATCACCATCGCTGCCGTCTTCCGGGTAGCGGCTGATGCCGATGCTGGCGCCGCTTTGCAGGCGCTCACCCTGGATCTCGAACGGCGCGCGCAAGGCGCTGATAATGTTTTGTGCGAGCGTGCCGACATGCTCTACCGCGGCAGGGTCGGTGATGACGATGATGAATTCATCGTTGCCCAGGCGGGCAATCAATGCGGCCTCCGGCAGCAATTGCTGCAAGCGGGCGGCGGCTTGTACCAGCAGCTGGTCGCCGGCATGATGGCCGAGCGTATCGTTGATTTTCTTGAAATGGTCGAGATCGACGAACATCAGCGCCAGCGCACTTTGCTTTTGTTGCGCTTGGTCCAGCAATTCCTGCAGGCGCAGATTCAGCGTGAAACGGTTCGCCAGCCCGGTCAGTGGGTCGTGATGGGCCAGTTGATAGATTTTTTCCTGGGCCAGCCGTTGCGCGCTCAGGTCGCGCAAAATGCAGACAAAAGCAGCGTCTTCAGCGGCATCCACCTGGGATACGGCAACCGAAAGCGGAAAGCTGGTGCCGTCGGCATAGCGGCCAATCAGATCTTCATCTACTTTCAGACGCTGGCTCAAGCGCTCAAGCAATTGCAAGCTACTGTCATCGACACTGGTCATCACCAGTTGTTCGAAGGGCATGCCCTGCATCGCCTGCATCGAATAGCCGAACAGCTTGCCGGCGGCGTCATTGACCGACACTACCGTGCCGTCGCGGTCGATACTCAGAATCGCATCGACTGCCTGCGCCAGAATCGCCGCCAGCTTGGCGTCGCGCTGCTGCAGCTTGCGGGTCCGGTCCAGCACCACCCGTTCCATTTGCAGGCGTTGTCCGCTCATCAGCAACAGGAATGCGCCCAGCAGGCCAGTCAGTATCAGGCCGCCAGCCAGCGTGGCCCAGCTCTGCCAGCCGCGGTGCGCGGCCAGATAGGCGGCGCTAGGCGCCAGCGTGAGCTGGTAGGTGCGCCCGCCCAATTCAAGGCGCCGCCGAAAGTCGCCCGGTTCAGTTGCGCGGCCGATGGCATCGACCATGACTTTCGGGGCGGCAGGGTCGGTAATATCTTCGAACTTGACAGGGGATTCGGAAAACTCAGCTTGCGCAAGCGAGCGCTGCAGATACGGCTCTACCTGCAGCGCCACTGCCAGTATCCCCAGCGGCGCGGACCGCGGATCTTGCGGGTTGTGCTGAATGGCATGGTTCAGCAAGATGCCAATCTTGCTGCCGTTTTGTTGCTTCAGGGCGAGTGGCGCGCTGGCGCTCGGGCGTCCGCGCTGGATGGCGCGCTGAATCGCCGCGGCGCGCTGCGGCTCCGACAGCATGTCCCCACCCAGCGCGTGCTGGTTGCCGGCCAGCGGCTCGATGTAGGCGATCGGATAGTAGTGCGACTGGTCGACTGCTGCGCTCAGCTTGACATCGCTGATTTGATGGATCGCATAATCGGCAACAACCTGCTGTTGTGCCCAGCGTACAAAGGCCGGACGTTCGGCTAGGGTGATGCGCGGCATCCATAATATGGAACGCAATTCCGGACGCTGGTCGAGGTAGCTGCGCGCAATGTCGCGGAATTCGGCCGACGAGACGGTCTGGCGCTGATTGAACAGGTGAGAAAGCGTATGCAGAATGCGTTCATGTTCGCTGAATTGCTGTTGCAGCATCTCCCCCACCTGCTGGGATTTCAGGCGAAAGGCCTGCAACTGCTGGTCGCTTTCCCATTGGCTGACCATGACATAGATAGTGATGAACGCGGCGCTGGCCACTGCAAGCGGCAGGCTCACCAGCCAGCGGCGGCGCTGCCACAGGCGGCGCGGCTGGCCAATCGCCAGCCAGGCCAGCGGCGCGCCGAGCAGCACGCCAATGGTGTCGCCAATCCACCAGGTCAGCCAGTTCGACAGCAATGCCGGCGCGCTCATGATCCCCAGCAGCCAGAAGGCTGCAATCGCCACGCTGGCGCTGATGATGCACATGAGTGGTGCGGCCAGCAGGAACAGCAAGACATCGCGGCCGGTATCCATGGCCGGATGCAGCCAGCGCCGCAAAAGCAGGCTGCCGCTCCAGGCTTGCAGCGTCGATCCGGCGGCAATGATGATTGCCGCGATCATCGACGGCATTAGCTGAATATCCGGGTGCTGTGTGCCCTGGAGCAGGTTGAGGGCGAATGCGCCGAGCGCTATACCCGGCAACAGGCGCATGCCGCCAACGGCAATGACTGCCAGCGCAATCCCGGCCGAAGGAAACAGGGCGCTCGCATAACCGGGCGGCAGGGCCAGCATCAACGCCAGTTTGCCTACCAGCGCATACACCAGCGCCAGCGCAAAGATGGCGCGCACCGGTTTTGTCGTCAAAAAACACGGATGTGATGATTCAGCCAACAAGCTTCCTCTTTTCTTTGGTTCAGGCCAGTCACTCACAGGGACTTTATTGTAGGGGGTGAAGTCCCCGGCTTACTACCAAAGTGTCGCGCATCAACGACAAAGCGGGCCAAACGGCCAGTGGCAATATCAGGGCAATCTCAGTAAGGGTGTTTTCTGCTATGCGCCGCAAGTATGCAATGAAATCAAGCTTGCCTGACTTGTTTGTTGGTATCTGTTTTTTGTGAACCGAAAGTTGAAAACCGGGCACGCGTCTGCCTTGGCAGCGCCGCTGCCGAAGCTTGCATCAGTGCGGCTGGAAAGACGATAAAAAAGTGTCGACCGCATCGCGCGATACCTTGCCGGCGGGGCCGGCCACCACTATCTGATAGAGCTGCGCATCCTTGGCGATAAAGCGCGCAATCAACAGCCGGGGCGCTGCGCCCTGCGGCCCGGCTGCGCCAAGCGCTTCAATCTCGATCGAGGGCGGCTGGCCTGGCGCAGACGATGTTTCGCGCTGCACGGTGCCGTTGATATTGCGGACCAGCGCCGTCTTCATCGCCGGCAGCACAGCGGCCGCCGTGGCGGCGTCGGGCAGGCGTGCGCTGCCGACTGCGAACGTGACGCCGTCGACTTCGGCTGCGGTCATGGTCATGGCGACTGTGACAGCGCCGAGATTAACCTCGCGCGATAAGCTGGCCGGCTTGGCCGGCAGTAAGACGCTGAAGCGCGCATCGCTGCCGCCGCGCACTTCGCGCCAGTCGAATTTCGGGCTGCATGCAGCCAGCACCAGCATGCCGGTCATCAGCCATGCTGCCAAGAGGGGAAAAGAAAGGCTTTTTTTCATGCTTCAGATGGTAACAAATGTTGTCAATGCAATCGGCCACGCCGGGCAGTTTTTTTACAGTATGGCCGGCTTGAGCGCGCGTACACCCAGCATAATGCCGACACATAACAGCACCACGCCTGCCACAACTTGTGGCGGCGGAAATGTGCCGCGCAGAATGAATGCATAGGACAGCGCCGCCAAGGTTTCGAACACGATCAATTGACCGACCAGTGAGGTCGGCAAGCGCCGGCTGGCCTGATTCCATAATACCGTTCCCAGCCAGGATGCACCCAGGCCGCTGGCGAGCATCAAGCTGACAAACAGCGCCGGCTGCGTCCCGAACGGAAAGGCATACGCAGCATCGCTGCGCGCAGCCATCACCAGGCCATAGCCGACAAAGCCGGCCAGCGCCAGCGGCAGGGTGGCCAATCCCTGTACCGTGGCCCAGGTCGATGCGCCGAGTTGCGCATGGGTGCGCAAATGGTGCGCATTGTTGATTGGATACCAGGTCCAGCAGGCAATCGCAATGACGGTCAAACCGCAGCCGAGCGCATAGTCTGTCAGTGCACGCCCGCGGTCCAGGTGCTGCAGTTCACTGGCATTGACCAGAGTCAGACCCAGCAACAGGACCAACAGTGATGGCAACAGCCGCAGCCAGGCAATTTTTTCGGCCGGATGGCCCGGCACCCAGTTGGCGCAAATCGAGATAATGACTGGCAAGGTGCCGATCAGCATTGCCGGCAACGGTGCATCCGCCAATTGGATCGCGGATGCCAGCGCCGCGTAATACAGCAGATTGCCGACGATTGATAGTTTCAGGGCCGTGATCCAGTCGGCTCTGGTGAGCTTGGCAATCCGGCGCCGGTCAAGCCAGGCAGGGGCCAGGGCAATCAGGCCGAACGCCAGATAGCGGCCAAACGACAGCAGCATGCCTGGATAGTCGGCCAGCAGCAACGGCACGATGAATACCAGCCCCCACAACAAGCCGGCACCCAATGCGCATGCAATTCCAATCAGCATAAGTATTGATCAATCAGGCAGACGTGGTGGCAGCCAAGGAGCCACGGTGGAGCGTATTAAAATATTATTTTTCCCGCAGCGCGCGTCGGTACTGGATCGCTTCGGCCACATGCGGCTGGCCGATAACGTCGGCATTGGCCAGATCGGCAATTGTGCGCGCTACCTTCAGCACCCGGTGGTAGGCGCGCGCCGACCAGTTCAGCCGGGTCATCGCAGTGCGCAGCAATTGCTCGGCAGCCGCGTCGGGCTGGCACCAGCGATCGATTTCCGTGGTCGACAAGGCGTGGTTGCCCTTGTCCTGGCGCGCATGCTGCCGGGTAAAGGCGCGCGCAGCGCGTTCAGCAATCGATGCCGATGTTTCGCCGCCGGTTTGCTGCATCAAATCTTCCTGGGGCAGCGCCGCCACCTGGATTTGCAAGTCGATGCGGTCGAGCAGCGGGCCGGAAATCCGGTCTTGGTAGCGCGCCACGATATCGGGCGTGCAGCGGCACTTGTTGGCGGGATGACCGAGGTAGCCGCACGGGCACGGGTTCATGGCAGCGATCAATTGAAAGCGCGCCGGGAAATCGGCCTGGCGCGCGGCGCGCGAAATCGTGATGTGGCCCGATTCGAGCGGCTCGCGCAAGACTTCCAGCACCTTGCGGTCGAATTCCGGCAGCTCATCCAGGAATAGCACGCCACGGTGCGCCAACGAAATTTCACCGGGACGCGGACTGCCGCCACCGCCCACCAGCGCCACGCCGGAAGCGGTATGGTGCGGCGCCCGGTAAGGCCGGGTTTTCCAGCGGGCCGCGCTAAAGCCGCCGGTCAGCGATTGCACTGCAGCCGACTCGAGCGCTTCTTCATCGGTCATCGGCGGCAAGATGCCGGGAAAGCGTGCCGCCAGCATCGATTTGCCGGTGCCTGGCGGGCCGACCATCAATACGCTGTGCCCGCCGGCAGCGGCCACTTCCAGCGCACGCTTGGCATACAACTGACCCTTGACGTCGGCAAAGTCAGGATAGTCGGGGCGCACTGTGGTTGCCACCGCCGTATGCCGTGTCAGCCTGGCATCGCCTTGACTGGCGGCGAAGTGGGCGCATACCTGCAGTAGCGAATCGGCCGGCAAAATGATCGCGTCAGTGACCAGTGCGGCTTCATCGGCGCTGGCGCGCGGCAGGATGAACGCGCGCTGCCGGCCACGCGCATCAACGGCGCGACGCATCGCATAAGTCATCGCCAAAGCGCCGCGAATCGGCCGCAATTCGCCCGACAGCGACAGTTCGCCGGCAAACTCATACTGGTCCAGCGCCTCGGCCGGCATTTGTCCGGAGGCGGCCAGAATGCCGAGCGCGATCGGCAAATCGAAGCGCCCGGATTCCTTCGGCAAGTCGGCCGGCGCCAGATTGACGGTAATGCGCCGCGCCGGAAATTCAAAGCGGGCATTTTGCAAGGCGGCACGCACCCGGTCCTTGGATTCCTTGACCTCGGTTTCCGGCAGGCCGACGATGGTAAAGGATGGCAAGCCATTGGCCAGATGGACTTCAACGGTCACTTCCGGCGCCTGCATGCCAGTCAGTGCCCGACTCTTCAAGACCGCTAGACTCATCGAATGCCTATATTGTTGGAAGTGTTTTTATATCCCGCACGGCAGCTGCATGCTGTGCGGGCCAGGCATTCCCGGCAGCGCCACCAGGATCAAGGATTTTGCCGTCGGCCGGCGCTGCCATGCGCCTGGCCGATTACTGGTTCTTCAGTTGCGCTTCCAGTTCAGCGACACGCGCTTCCAGCGCCTCCAGTTTGGCGCGGGTTTTTGCCAGCACCTGGACATGGATATCGAATTCTTCGCGGGTCACCAGATCAAGTTTGGAAAATCCCTGATTGAGCATGGCCTTGACATTTTTCTCGACATCCTTGACCGGCGAACTGTCGAAGGCTTGCTGGATCTTGGCTTGCATGTCTGCAAAAAAATTGGGTTGGGTCATAAGAAATCCTTTCTTCATTGCAAGTAAAGCACCACATTGATGCGATTTTTATGCGTGCGTATCAAATTGGTGCGAATTGAATGGTGCATCGTTCATTTTTGCGTCATTTCACCATAATCATTTGCAAAAATGATAACGCATCTGCGCCTAAATAGGTTGGCACGCGTCCTGCTAAGTAAGGTAAAGCTTACACGATTTACCCATTATTACTTCAACACTCACAGGGAATGGCCATGAAAAAACTAATCGTCTCCGCCGCCGTACTTGCCTGTCTTGCAGCGCCCGCTTTTGCTGCCGAGCCAGCATCGCCGCACAGCTTCAGCGGTAATTTGACAGTCGCGTCGGATTATCGCTTTCGCGGCATTTCCCAGACCTTCAAGCAACCGACCATCCAGGGCGGCTTTGACTATGCGCATTCGAGCGGCTTTTATCTGGGTAACTGGAATTCCAACATCGCCGGCGCGCAATACAACAACGGCGGCGGCATTGAAATGGACTTTTACGGCGGCTACAAGTTCGAGTTGGCCAAGGATTTGATGGCTGATGTGGGCGCGCTGTATTACTACTATCCAGGTGCATCGATCGGTGCGACCGGTGAAGAATACGATAACGCCGAAATCTATTTCGGCGTAGCGTACAAATGGTTTTCAGCCAAGTACAGCCATGGCGTGACGGATTTCTTCGGCTTGAATACCGCCTCCGGCGGCATCAACGGCGATTCCAAGGGTTCCGGCTATCTGGACCTGAACGCCAATTTTGAAATCGCCGACAAGACCACGCTGGGTTTGCACGTGGGCCGTCAACGAGTTAATAACTACGGCAATCTGAATTACACCGACTACAAGCTTGGCGTCAGCCGCGATTTCGGCTTTGCAACGCTGGGTGCCGCAGTCGTTGGCACCAATGCCAAGCTCGTCAACTACCCGCGTGTTACCAGCGGCGCCAAGTCGAAGGATGTAACCGATACCGGGTTTGTGGTTTCCATCAGCAAAACCTTCTAATTCCTGACGTGAGGTTCCCATGAAACTGATTACTGCAATCATCAAACCTTTCAAGCTCGATGAAGTACGCGAAGCCTTGTCGGGCATCGGCGTGCAAGGCATCACCGTCACCGAGGTCAAGGGTTTCGGCCGCCAGAAAGGCCATACCGAGCTGTACCGCGGGGCCGAGTATGTGGTCGATTTCCTGCCGAAGACAAAAATCGAGGCAGCCGTCGATGACGACATCGTCGAACGCGCCATCGAAGCGATCGAATCGTCGGCGCGCACCGGCAAGATCGGCGACGGCAAGATCTTTGTCTACGACCTGCAGCAAGTCGTGCGTATCCGTACCGGTGAAACCGGCAAAGAAGCACTCTAAGGAGAATCTGATGAAACACTATTTAGCACGCTTTCTGGCGGCGGCCACACTGCTGGTCGCCGTCGGCCTGGCGCCAACGGCTTTTGCCGCAGAAGAGACGGCGGCACCGGTTGCCGCAACCACGCCTGCAGTCACCGAGGCGGCACCGGCTGCAGCAACTGCCGCCGCTGCACCGGCTGCTGCGCCCACGCCGAACAAGGGGGATGTCGCCTGGATGGGCATTGCGACCATTCTGGTGATCATGATGTCGATTCCCGGCCTGGCCCTGTTCTATGGCGGGCTGGTCCGCTCGAAAAACATGCTGTCGGTATTGATGCAGGTCTTCATGGTATTTTCGCTGATCGTGGTGTTGTGGTGCATTTACGGCTACTCGCTGGCATTTACCACCGGCGGCAGTTTTATCGGCTCGTTCGACCGGCTGTTCCTGAGCGGCATCACGGTGGATACGGTGGCGGCAACCTTCAGCAAAGGCGTGGTGATTCCCGAGTTTAGTTTCGTCGCGTTCCAGGCCACCTTTGCCGCGATTACCTGCGCACTGATCGTCGGCGCATTTGCCGAACGCATCAAGTTTTCCGCCTTGCTGCTGTTCATGACGCTGTGGTTTACCTTTTCCTACCTGCCGATTGCGCATATGGTCTGGTTCTGGGCCGGTCCTGATGCCTATACCGATGCGGCAGCTGCCGAAGCGGCAACCGCCACGGCCGGCTGGCTGTTCCAGAAGGGTGCGCTGGATTTCGCCGGCGGAACAGTGGTGCATATCAATGCCGCAGTCGCCGGCCTGGTTGGCGCCTATGTGATTGGCAAGCGGGTTGGTTACGGCAAGGAATCGATGGCGCCGCATTCGCTGACCATGACCATGATTGGCGCATCGCTGCTGTGGGTAGGTTGGTTCGGCTTCAATGCCGGCTCTGGTCTGGAAGCCAATGGCTTGGCTGCGCTGGCCATCGTCAATACCTTGCTGGCGACAGCTGCCGCAGTAGTGACCTGGACCTTTGGCGAATGGCTGACCAAAGGAAAACCATCGATGCTGGGTGCTGCTTCCGGCGCCGTCTCGGGTCTGGTGGCAATCACTCCGGCAGCTGGATTCGTTGGCGTGATGGGTGCGCTGGTGATCGGTTTGCTCGCCGGTATCGTCTGCCTGTGGGGCGTCAATGGCTTGAAGCGCCTGTTGGGCGCTGACGATTCGCTCGATGTATTCGGCGTGCACGGCGTCGGCGGCATCCTGGGCGCAGTATTGACCGGTGTCTTTACTGCACCATCGCTCGGCGGCGCCGGCATTTACGATTACGTCGCCAATAAGGTCGCTGCAGACTATTCGATCGCCGGCCAAGTCTGGATCCAGATCCAGGGCGTGCTGACGACCGTCATCTGGTCCGGCATCGTGGCCTTCATTGCCTACAAGCTGGTCGATCTGCTGGTGGGACTGCGGGTGCCCGAAGAAGAAGAGCGCGAAGGCCTGGATATTTCGAGCCATGGCGAGTCGGCTTACCACGCATGAGTTTGCGTTAATCAGGTTTTTCCTCCGGCCCAAGCCGTTGGGTTCTCCAAGGCGCCTCCTGCGAGGCGCTTTTTTTATGGGCAGGCTTTAAATTCGGCATTCTGGCCCGATCTAACTGCAATGCCAGTCTCCGGGGATGGCGATATTGACAAGTGTCATTGTGCCTTTTGCGCACGAAAATTGACGATTCCCGTTAGAATCTGCGTCACAGTTCTCCGATAGCTAAGTAAAAAAGGGTGTATATGGTTCCGCATCTGGTCACGGCCTTGAATGGTCCTCTGCTCGACCTTGAAAAGAAAATCCTCAAAGCCACGCCCGCCATCGAGCGCTGGTTCCGGCTTGAGTGGCAGGAACACACGCCGCCATTTTATTGTTCGGTGGATGTGCGCAATGCCGGCTTCAAGCTGGCGCCGGTCGATACCAACCTGTTTCCGGGCGGCTTTAACAATCTGTCGCCGGAAATGCTGCCGCTGGCAGTGCAGGCGGCCATGGCGGCAATTGAAAAATATTGTCCGGATGCCAAGAACCTGTTGCTGATCCCGGAAAACCATACCCGCAATACCTTTTACCTGCAAAACGTCGCACGCCTGATGCAAATTTTCCGGCAAACCGGCTTGAACGTGCGTCTGGGTTCACTGTCGCCGGATGTCACGGCGCCGACGCCGATCGAGCTACCGGATGGCACCACGCTGACATTGGAGCCGCTCGAGCGCCTGCAAAACGGCCGCCGGGTTGGCCTGAAGAATTTCGACCCCTGCACGATCTTGCTCAACAATGACTTGTCGTCGGGCCTGCCATCGATACTGGAAAACCTGCATGAGCAAAACCTGTTGCCGCCGCTGCATGCCGGCTGGGCCGTGCGCCGCAAGAGCAACCACTTTGCCGCGTATGATGACGTGGTCAAGAAATTCGCCAAGCTGATCGATGTCGATCCATGGATGCTCAATCCGTATTTTGGCAAATGCAGCCAGATCAATTTCCACGAACGCACCGGAGAAGAATGCCTGGCGCACAATGTCGATACGCTGCTGGCGAAAATCCGCAAGAAGTACAAGGAATACGGCATCAAGGAAACCCCGTTCGTGATCGTCAAGGCCGATGCCGGCACCTATGGCATGGGCATCATGACCGTGCGCGATGCGTCCGAAGTCAAGGACTTGAACCGCAAGCAGCGCAACAAGATGTCGGTGGTCAAGGAAGGTCTGCAAGTCAACGATGTGATCATCCAGGAAGGCGTGCATACCTTCGAGCGCATCAATGATTCGGTGGCCGAACCGGTGGTGTACATGATTGATCGCTATGTGGTCGGCGGTTTTTACCGTGTGCATGCCGAGCGCGGCGTGGATGAAAACTTGAATGCGCCGGGCGCCCACTTCGTGCCGCTGGCGTTTGCGCAGCAGCATGCCCTGCCGGACCTGAAGGCCAAGCCGGGCACTGCCGCGCCGAACCGTTTTTACATGTATGGCGTGGTCGCGCGGCTGGCATTGCTGGCCGGCTCGCTGGAATTGGAAAAAACCGATCCGAATCCCGAAATTTACTGATGCATCAACTGCCTGGTCAAGTGTAAGCCAGAAATCTACCACGGTGGGCACGGCGAAGACCGATCTGCATTGCTCTCCGCCGTGTGTGTCGTGGCAGACGCAGTTGAACTTGACATGATTCCATCAATTCTGGACGCTTATTCATGAAAATCGCCTTCCTCGCCGACCCGCTTGACAGCTTCAAGATTTACAAGGATTCGACCTATGCAATGATGGCCGAAGCATTTGCGCGCGGCCATGAAATCCATACCTTCGAGCAGAAAGACATGGCGTTCGAACAAGGCCGGGTGCTGGCCAATGTCGCGCGCATCATGCTGACCGGTGATGCCGACGACTGGTACCGGGCCGAGGCGCCGCAAGCGCTGCCACTGACCGCGTTCGATGTGATTGTGTTGCGCAAGGATCCGCCGTTCGACATGGAATACGTGTATCTGACCTATTTGCTGGAATTGGCAGAACAGCAGGGTGCACGCATCATCAACCGGCCAGGCGCAGTGCGCGACCACAATGAAAAGCTGGCGATTGCGCAGTTTGCGCAATTCATGTCACCCACGCTGGTCACCAGCGACTTGGCGCGGCTGCGCGCCTTTCATGGCGAGCATCAGGACATCATCCTGAAGCCGCTCGACGGCATGGGCGGCGCCGGCGTGTTCCGGGTGCGCGATGACGGACTGAACCTGGGCTCAATCATCGAAACACTGACCCGGCACGGCAAGACCACCATCATGGCGCAACGCTTTATTCCCGAGATCGCCAAAGGTGACAAGCGGATCTTGCTGATCGGCGGCGAGGTGGTGCCGTTTAGCCTGGCGCGCATTCCGCAAGCCGGAGAAGTGCGCGGCAACCTGGCTGCAGGCGGCCTCGGCGTGGCGCAGCCGCTGACGGCGCGCGACCATGAAATCGCGCTGGCATTGGCGCCAACGCTTTCAAAACGGGGCCTGTTGCTGGTAGGATTGGATGCAATTGGCGATTATTTAACCGAAGTGAATGTGACCAGCCCCACCTGTTTCCAGGAAATTCACCAGCAGGCAGGCTTCAATGTCGCAGCCATGTTCGTGGATGCGCTGGAAAAATCCGCATAAGCCCGGGCGGGCGCCACGCATTACAATGCAATATCAGGTAAACGGGATTTTTTGACTTTTCAGTAAGGGAGCTGGTTTGACGGGGTGGCCGATCCGGCCGGATAGTGTCTCCTGTCATGCCAAGAATTATGGTGGGTATTCTTCTTTTGACGCATGCGCCGCTGGGCCAAGCCTTTATCGAGGCGGCCACGCATGTGTTTCGCGCGCGCCCCGAGCGGCTCGAGGCGATCGACGTGGTGGCCGACCAGGACCCGGCTGAAGTCAAACGCATTGCCGGCGAGGCAATCAAGCGCTTGAGTGACGGTAGCGGCGTGCTGGTCATTACCGATGTCATGGGCGGGACACCGTCGAACTGTACCTTGCCGCTGAATGATCCCGGCAAGGTCGAGGTGATTGCCGGGATCAGCCTGCCGATGCTGCTGCGGGCGATCACTTACCGCAACGATACGCTGGACGTGGTGGTGGAAATGGCATTGGCCGGGGGGCAAAGCGGCGCATCCCGGGTCGACAATCGGGCGCGCCTGCCACCCAACCAGACTTGAACACAGCAAGAAAAATATAGAGACGCCATGATTCAAAAAGATATTGAAATTATCAACAAACTGGGACTGCATGCGCGTGCCTCGGCCAAGCTGACGCAACTGGCCGCGAAATTCAAGAGTGAAGTCTGGATGACGCGCAACAAGCGGCGCGTGAATGCCAAATCGATCATGGGGGTCATGATGCTGGCTGCCGGCAAGGGCGCGGTGGTGACGCTGGAAACCGACGGCGTCGATGAACAGGCGTGTTTTGATGCGCTAACAGCACTGATCAACGACAAGTTTGGCGAAGGCGAATGATAGTTAAAATAATTGCGGGACAGAGTTAAGCGTAGCGGTACTCTGTCCCCAACCTGCTAAGAGGCGTTTTTTAAGCGGCGAAATTTTAAGCAGCGAAATAGCGGTAAACGCAGCTATTTTATTCGCGGCATTTTAAAATGCAGAGACAGCATGAAGCGCAGCGATACTGTGCAAAAACAAGTCAGACGCGGGGCAGACAAGCGCGCTTGCAGGCGTAGTCCCTAAACGATTAGAGAAACGATGGCATCCTTTACGCTTCACGGCATCCCAGTTTCGCGCGGCATTGCAATTGGCCGTGCGCACTTGCTCGCGCCGGCCGCGCTCGACGTCAAGCATTACCTGGTGCCGGAAGAGCAGGTGGAAGCCGAAGTAGCGCGATTGCAAAATGCACTGGCCACCGTGCACAAGGAATTGCAAACCATCTGGAACGATCTGCCGAAGGATTCGCCGGCCGAGCTCGGCGCCTTTCTCGATGTGCATGCGCTGATTCTGTCGGACCCGATGATCGCCGAAGAGCCGCTAAATATCATCCGCAGCCGCCACTACAATGCCGAGTGGGCGCTGGTGACCCAGATTGATGAATTGTCGGCGCAATTCGATGAAATCGGCGACGCTTACTTGCGCGAGCGTAAGGCCGACATCCAGCAGGTTGGCGAACGCGTGCTGAAGGTTTTGACCGGCACCGCCACCAATTTCCCCAAGCCAGATGGCGACGAGGCGACAACGCGCATGATCGTGGTCGCGCACGATATTTCGCCGGCCGACATGCTGCAGTTCAAGGACCGTTCGTTCGGCGGGTTTGTCACCGATGTCGGCGGCCAGAATTCACACACTGCCATTGTTGCCCGCAGCCTGGATATTCCGGCTGCAGTCGGCATGTTCAACGCCTCGGCGCTGATAGCCCAGGATGACTGGCTGATTGTTGACGGCGACGCCGGCGTGGTGATTGTCAATCCAGGCCAGATCGTGCTGGACCAATACCGCGATCGCCAGGCTAAATTGCTGCGCGAGCGCAAAAAGCTCGGCAAGCTGAAAAAAACTCCGGCAGTGACCAAGGATGGCGCCGAGATCACGCTGTTGGCCAATATCGAACTGCCCGAAGATTGTGCGGCGGCGATGGAAGCCGGCGCTTCCGGCATCGGCCTGTTTCGCTCCGAATTCCTGTTCATGGGACGCACCGGCTTTGTGACCAAGCTGCCGACGGAAGATGAGCAATTCGAGTCGTACCGCAAGGCCGTGACAATGATGAAAGGGCGGCCGGTGACGATCCGCACGCTCGATATCGGCGCCGACAAGCCGCTCGATACTGCGGAGCAGACAGCGCTGAATCCGGCGCTGGGCTTGCGGGCGATCCGCTATTGCCTGGCCGAGCCGCAAATCTTCTTGATGCAGCTGCGGGCGATTTTGCGCGCCTCCGCCTTCGGTCCGGTGCGGCTGTTGATTCCAATGCTCGCCCACGCATTTGAAATCGAGCAGACGCTGGCGATGATCGAGCAAGCCAAGAGCCAGCTGCGCGACGCCGGCAAGAAGTTCGACGATGCTATCCAGGTCGGGGCGATGATTGAAATTCCAGCCGCCGCGCTGGCGCTGCCGATGTTCATCAAGCGCATGGATTTTCTGTCGATCGGCACCAACGACTTGATCCAGTACACGCTGGCGATCGATCGTGTCGACCACGAAGTCGCGCATCTTTACAATCCGCTGCATCCGGCAGTGCTGTATCTGTTATCGACCATCATCGCCGCCGGTGTCCGCGAGCGGATTCCGGTTGCGGTATGCGGCGAAATGGCCGGCGATACCAAGCTGACCCGGCTGTTGCTGGGCATGGGCTTGCGGGAGTTTTCGATGCACCCGACCCAGTTGCTGCCGGTTAAAAACGAGATCCTGAATAGCGATTTGACGATACTCGGCATGCAAACCCGCAGAATCCTGCGTACGGCCGAGCCGGCGGCGATTGCCGAAGCGGTGGCGCAACTGGGCACGCTGTAAATCTGTGCTGCCGTGTGCCGGGTTTGACGGCGCTGCTCGACTTGGTTATGCTAACAGGCTGGATGCGCCGATTTGATATCAGCTTGCGGGCGCCTAATAAATACGGCTAAAGCGTGCTTGCATCACGCTCCGAATTTAGCCCGACGCGCCAGGCGCTTTCGGGCTTTTTTATTTTTTACTAATTGCGGGACAGAACCGGTGAGCCGCCGCCGTGCGGCACACCGGTTCTGTCCCCAGCGAAGCCAAAAGATGACTTCCATCGGAATCGTGTCACCGCAATCAATGCAATTCGAGGCACCGCTGCCGCTGCAGAACGGCACCTCGATCGCCGGCTATACGCTGACCTATGAAACCTACGGCAAGTTGAATGCTGATCGTTCCAACGCGGTGCTGGTATGCCATGCATTGAATGCGTCGCATCACGTGGCCGGCTATTACCTGACCGACAAGGGCGAAAAAAGCATCGGCTGGTGGGACAACATGGTCGGCCCCGGCAAGCCGCTCGATACCGACCGCTTTTTTGTCATCGGCGTCAACAACCTCGGTTCCTGCTTCGGCTCGACCGGGCCGATGCATGCCAATCCAGCCACCGGCAAGCCGTATGGCGCCAGCTTTCCGGTGGTGACCGTCGAAGACTGGGTCGATACGCAGGCCCGGCTGGCCGATGCGCTGGGGATTGAACAGTTTGCCGCCGTCATGGGCGGCTCGCTGGGCGGCATGCAGGCGGTGGCCTGGAGCCTGCGCTATCCCAAGCGCGTGCGCCATTGCGTGGTGATCGCTTCGACGCCGAAGCTGTCGGCACAAAACATTGCCTTCAACGATGTGGCGCGCCAGGCAATTTTGACCGACCCGGATTTTCACGGCGGCGATTTTTATGCGCACGGCGTGGTGCCCAAACGCGGCCTGCGAGTGGCGCGCATGATCGGCCATATCACCTACCTGTCCGACGACGACATGGCGGAAAAATTTGGTCGCGACCTGCGTTCCGGGAAATACCAGTTTGACTTCGGCATCGATTTCGAAATCGAATCCTATCTGCGCTATCAGGGCGACAAGTTTTCCGAATACTTCGATGCCAACACCTATTTGCTGATTACCAAGGCGCTCGATTATTTTGATCCGGCGCACGAATTCGGCGGCGACCTGACCCGCACCATGGCACAGTCGCAAGCGCAATTCCTGCTGGTGTCATTCACCACCGACTGGCGCTTTTCGCCGTCGCGCAGCCGCGAAATGGTGCAGGCGCTGGTCAACAACAAGCGTCGCGTGTCGTATGCGGAAATCGACGCGCCGCACGGGCATGATGCGTTCCTGCTGGAAGACGCGCGCTATCTGCGGCTGGTGCGCACTTATTATGATCAGATCTGGCAGGAAATCCAGTCCGGGGGCACGTCATGAATTTTCACGAATTGAGCCAGTTGCGCCCCGACCTGGCCTTCATTGCGCACTGGGTCGCGCGCGACTCTCATGTGCTGGATCTGGGCTGCGGCGATGGCGTGATGCTTGACCATTTGCGCAGCGATAAGGACTGCATCGGCTATGGCGTCGAAATCGACGATGACAAGATTCCGCTGTGCATCGAGCGCGGCGTGTCCGTCATTCAGCAGGATCTGGAAGCCGGCCTGGCAATGTTTGCCGATAATGCGTTCGACACCGTGCTGTGCCTGTCAGCCTTGCAGATGATGAAAAATGTCGAAGGCGTATTGCGTGAAATTACCCGGGTCGGCCGCGAAGCGATCGTGTCGTTTCCAAACTTTGCCCACTGGCCGCACCGGCTGGCCCTGATCGGCGGGCGCATGCCAGTCTCAAAATCGCTGCCGTATGAATGGTATGACACGCCGAACCTGCGCTTTGCCACGATTGACGACTTTGCGGAACTTGCCAATGAAGTCGGGCTCGAAGTGCTTCAATGCATCGCATTGCATGATGGCAAACCAATCAGTTTCCTGCCCAATTGGCGCGGCAGCCTGGCTGTGTTCCGCCTCCGTAAAAAAACCACACCATAAGATCCATCCATGAGCCAGATGCTCGCTCCATCCCGCGGCCAACCAAGCCTCCGCCTGAACGGTTTTGTCGGGCCGGCGCAGTTTGCCATGGAAGTCACCGGATGAGCGCCGGCGAGCGTGCCGCCAAGGCCAGGCCGCGGATCCGGGACGCGTTCCTGCATCCATCCTCCTGGACCCTGTTCTTTTTCGGTTTCGCCTCCGGCCTGCCGTTTTTGCTGGTGGCCGGCACGCTGGCCTACTGGCTGAAGGAAGACGGCATTGCGCTCAAGGAAATCACGATGATCGCCAGCGCGGGCCTAGCGTATTCCTTCAAGTTCTTGTGGGCGCCGCTGGTGGATCGGCTCCGGCTGCCGCTGCTCGGTCGGCTCGGCCAGCGCCGCAGCTGGTTGTTGTTGTCGCAACTGCTGGTGATGATTGGTTTGATGGCGATGGCCTCGGTGACGCCATCGCAGCTGCCGCTATTCGTCGGACTGACCTTGCTGGTCGCTTTTGCCGGCGCCACTCTGGATATCGCGG
>JAKFFK010000107.1:0-3123 GCA_036675285.1 Paucimonas sp.
ATAGCATTTAAGATAATGAAAACAGGCCCGCGTTGCGGCCCCATTTTGTTAAATGCTCTCAGTTTTCGTCAATTGATCTTCTAAAGGCAAAGCTATGAAAGTTTTGGTGCCAGTCAAGCGCGTGGTCGACTACAACGTCAAGGTCCGCGTCAAGTCCGATGGTTCGGGTGTCGAGCTCGCCAACGTCAAGATGAGCATGAACCCGTTCGATGAAATCGCTGTCGAGGAAGCCATGCGCTTGAAAGAAGCCGGCCATGCCACCGAAGTCATCGCGGTGTCCTGCGGCGTGACCCAATGCCAGGAAACCTTGCGCACCGCCATGGCCATTGGCGCTGATCGCGCCATCCTGGTCGAAACCGCAGCTGATCTTGACCTGCAGCCGCTGGCTGTCGCCAAACTCTTGAAAGCCCTGGTCGACAAGGAAGCCCCGCAACTGGTCATCCTCGGCAAGCAAGCCATCGATGACGATTGCAACCAGACCGGGCAAATGCTCGCTGCCTTGCTGGACTGGCCGCAAGCCACCTTCGCCTCCAAGGTCGTCATCGAAGGCGACCAGGTCAAGGTGACCCGCGAAGTCGACGGCGGCCTGGAAACCGTGTCCTTGAGCTTGCCGGCCATTATCACCACCGACTTGCGCCTGAACGAGCCACGCTACGTGACCTTGCCCAACATCATGAAGGCCAAGAAAAAGACGCTGGACGTGGTCAAACCGGCTGACTTGAACGTGGACGTGGCGCCGCGCTTAAAAACCCTGAAAGTGGTCGAGCCGGCCAAGCGCTCCGCCGGCATCATCGTGCCGGACGTGGCCACGCTGGTGGCCAAGCTGAAAAGCGAAGCCAAGGTCATTCAATAAATAATGGAGCCCGCAGGGCCGCAGCGCCAGCAGCGGCAAGATCTGATATGCCGCAAGCCCGGTAGCCCGATGCGCGACAGCTAGTGGCCAGTGAGGCCCGCAATTTTTAAGAACAGGAAACCACCATGACTGCACTCGTCATTGCCGAACACGACAACGCCTCCCTCAAAGGCAGCACTTCCCATACCGTCACCGCTGCTGCCCAATGCGGCGGCGATGTCCATATCCTCATTGCCGGGCATCATTGCGGCGCAGCTGCCGAAGCCGCTGCCAGGCTCGCCGGTGTCAGTAAAGTGCTGGTAGCCGATGCGCCTTACTTTGCCGATGGCTTGGCTGAAAATGTCGCCGCCCAGGTGCTGGCGCTGGCCAAAGACTATGCGCATATCCTGGCCCCGGCCACCGCGTACGGCAAGAATATCGCCCCGCGGGTGGCGGCCAAGCTCGATGTGGGCCAGATTTCCGAAATCACCCGGGTCGATAGCCCCGACACGTTCGAGCGGCCGATCTATGCCGGCAATGCCATTGCAATCGTGCAATCGATGGACCCGATCAAGGTGATCACCGTGCGCACCACCGGTTTCGATGCGGCGGCTGATGGCGGCACTGCAGCCGTGGAAACCATTCCGGCGGCAGCCGACTTTGGCAAGTCTAGTTTTGTGTCGCGCGAACTGGCCAAGTCCGACCGGCCCGAATTGACGGCAGCCAAGGTGATTGTGTCAGGCGGGCGCGGCATGGGTTCGGGCGACAATTTCAAGATTCTGGAGCCGCTGGCCGACCGGTTGAATGCGGCGATGGGCGCGTCGCGTGCCGCCGTCGATGCGGGTTACGTGCCGAACGACTGGCAGGTCGGGCAGACCGGCAAGATCGTCGCGCCCCAGTTGTATATCGCGGTCGGGATTTCCGGGGCGATCCAGCACTTGGCGGGCATGAAGGATTCGAAGGTGATCGTGGCCATCAACAAGGATGCCGAAGCGCCGATCTTTTCTGTGGCCGATTACGGCATTGTCGGCGACCTGTTCGACATCGTGCCGCAACTGGTGACCGAGCTCGGTTAAGTCCACAAAAACTCGGGCTGGCCCGACATGATTTGCATGGCCCGTTAAATGTGTTTGTGGGCAGCTGGCTGCCCACAAGAAAAATCATTGGAGACACACATGAGCTACATCGCGCCGTTGAAGGACATGCAATTTGTGCTGAACGAGTTGGCCGGATTGGCAGAAATCAACGCCTTACCCGGTTGCGAAGATGCGACGCCGGAAACTGTCGATGCGGTACTTGAAGAAAACGCCAAATTCTGTGGCGAGGTGCTGGCGCCGCTGAATGTGATCGGTGATCGGGAACCCAGCAGCTGGCAAGACGGCAAGGTCACTACCACCAAGGGATTCAAGGAAGCATTCAAGGCATTTGCCGATGCCGGCTGGCAGGGCGTGCAGCATCCGGTCGCGTTCGGTGGCCAGGGCTTGCCAAAACTGGTGTCGACACCGTGCATTGAAATGCTCAACGCCGCCAACCTGTCGTTTGCCTTGTGCCCGTTGCTGACCGATGGCGCAATCGAAGCGCTGATGACAGCCGGCACCACGGACCAGCAACAGACTTACCTCGCCAATTTTATTTCCGGCAAATGGACCGGCACCATGAACCTGACCGAGCCGCAGGCCGGCTCCGACCTGGCGATGGTGCGCACCCGCGCCGAGCCGCAGAGCGATGGTAGCTATAAGTTATTCGGCACCAAGATTTTCATCACCTATGGTGAGCACGACATGGCCGAAAATATCGTGCATCTGGTGTTGGCGCGTACGCCGAATGCACCTGAAGGCGTGAAAGGTATTTCGCTGTTCGTCGTTCCGAAATTCCTGGTTAATCCCGACGGTACGCTCGGTGCGCGCAACGATGTGCAGTGCGTCTCGATCGAGCACAAGCTGGGCATCAAGGCCAGCCCCACCGCGGTATTGCAATTCGGCGATCACGGTGGCGCGGTCGGCTCGATTGTCGGCGAAGAAAACCGCGGCCTGGAATACATGTTCATCATGATGAATGCCGCCCGGTTCGCAGTTGGCATGCAGGGCGTTGCCGTGGCGGAGCGCGCCTACCAGAAGGCTGTGCATTACGCCAAGGACCGGATTCAGTCGCGCGACCTGGCCGGTTCTGCCGGTCCGGTTGCCATCATTCATCAGCCCGATGTCAAGCGTATGCTGATGTCGATGCGGGCACAAGTCGAAGCATCGCGCGCACTGGCATATGTAACTGCAGCAGCACAGGATCTTGCCCAT
>JAKFFK010000200.1:0-17811 GCA_036675285.1 Paucimonas sp.
CAAGGTCTGCAGCGTCATCGGTGTAATGCCGGTGGGGTCGAGCCCCGATAAGTGTTTGGTACAGGACACGTCCTGTGGCCAGGTGTGGAAATCAAGTCGGAAAACCGCAGCAGCATGGGAAAAACCTACAACAGCGCGAGATAAATCTCGCGGTGGACACGCTTTACCTATTGACGTACTGGGGCCTCATAAGAGTTAGACTCATTGGCGACGGAGCACATTACCCACGTGCAGATAATAGATGTACTTCTACACATTTTTTGGTCCTCGCTCGTGCTGCAGCCGGATTTGATTCTCAATCCAACCCCAGCTGCTATAACCAATGCCGATTTCATTTGGTTCGGCAGTGGGATCGTCTGGCCTTAATTCCGTCTTTCCAATTTCAATAATTCGACACTCTTTTGTGTCATTCAGATAAGACTTGGCGCCACACCAAACACGGTGTAATTCCCCTTTGAAATTACCATGGGTTAAACGTAACCAATCGCGCTTCTCGTAAATATCTATCGAAGGTGGGCAATCAAACATTCCGCATAAGCCACCAATAAGGTGCTTTGTTTCGTACTTAGTTGTTACCACTTTGAGCACTAGTGCAGCACCATACCCGCCCCGACGAGTTTCAACGGCCAAACATGCACCTGGCTGAAAAATTTCCTTTGCAATTCTGCGCTTAACTCTACGCTTTGGCTTAAGGTTGGGTGTGGAAAGACCCACAAGAAAATCGTCGAGAAGTTGTTGACGCCTTTTTCGATCCTCTGGGTGCCAGCGATGTAGATCGGCGCCCGACGAAATGATCTTCTCTACCGCGGTGAGTACGTCCGAAGAAAGACTTCCGCACTCCCATTGGGCACGAGCAAGGCCTAGCCACACGCTCGTCCATTCGCTTTCAATAGTCAGTGACTGAGCATGCCTTTCCAGGATCTCTTTATGTAGTTCACTAGGATCTGATCCGTCGTTGTAACGATCGATGAAGTCGCTATACACATCTAGCGACAAATCGTCCTCCAAAATTCCCTTGCCCCAAGTTCCCATAAGTTCTAACTGTTATATGTGCACCTTAAAAGGTGCCTTGTTTTACGACAATACGTGGCTTTCGATCCAAGTGTTCAATGTAAATTCTTTGTAAAATCAACATGTTGACTGACTTTAGCACACCCTATTGGCAAAACACAAATGCACCTTGACGCCGTTATATGCAATGAACAAGCTCAACTGACATTCCAGTATTCACGCTATCGCGTTGCGTCATCCCAAACCACTTCCGCCTTCAACGCGCCGCGCAGTGCATTGCACACCACGACTTCCTCGGCCGCCCGCAGATCCTGCAGCGTGATGCGCTGCTCCACCGCTTGCCACGCCGGGTCGTCCAGCAAGACTGCGCGCATCACGCCCGGCAGCAATCCGGCCGACAGCGGCGGCGTGATCCACTGCCCATGCAATTTGATGAATAGGTTGCTGCGCGCGCCTTCGGTTACGTCGCCTTGCGCATTACAGAACAGCATGTCGAATGCGCCCTGCTGCTCTGCCGTTTTCCATGCGGCGTCGTAGGTGGCGCGCACCGTGCTCTTGTGGCGCAGGAATACATTGCCGGCATCAGTTGCTTCTTTCGCCAGCAATAATCTGACCGGCTCGGCTATGGGCATCAGCAAGCCGGTCTGCAGTGTGCAATTGCCATCCTGGTCGAGCGCCAGGCGCATGCGGTAGTCGCCGGTCGCCGGCAATGCCGCGCAGGCCTGTTGCACGCTACGGCGCACCTGCTGCTCGTTCCAGGCAAATCCGAAATAGCCGGCGGAAGCCTGCAGGCGTTCCAGGTGGCGCTGCAGGTGGCGGCAACCGGCATGGCTTGCATGCATGGTTTCCAGCAATTCGAAACCGTGCCGCATGCCGGTCAGGAAGCGCGCCTTCAATTGACACTCCGCATATTCGTCCCGCGCACGGCTGTCATGCACGATGCCGGCGCCCACGCCCATCTCGCCGGCGCGCACGCCATCGCTGCCGGGCGCTTGCAGCAGCAAGGTGCGGATCGGCACCGACAGACAGAAGTCGCCGATCCGCTGCTGCGCCTGCGCTGCATCGAACCAACCGATCGCGCCGGTGTAAATGCCGCGCGCATCGGCTTCCAGTTCGCGGATGATTTGCATGGTGCGGCGCTTGGGTGCGCCGGTGATCGAGCCGCATGGGTACAGCGCGGTCAGCAATGCCGCCAGCGTCACATCGTCGCGCAGGCGGGCGCGTACCGTCGAGGTCATTTGCAATACCTGGCCAAAACGGGCCACATCGAACAGTTGCGGCACTTGCACCGAACCAAGTTGTGCGATGCGTCCCAGATCATTGCGCAGCAGATCGACGATCATCAGGTTTTCTGCACGGTTTTTCAGGTCCTGCGCCAAGGCCTGTGCCCGTTGCGCATCCTGCTGCGCATCATCGCTGGCGGCAGCCGTGCCTTTCATTGGCCGCACAGTCAGCTCACCCTGGCGATGCTGCACAAACAGCTCGGGCGACAAGGACAGCACGGCCTGACCATCGGGCAGCGCGATCAGCGCGCCGTAAGGCACCGGCTGGCTGGCGCGCAGTTTCCGGTACAAGCCAGGCAATGCCCCGTAGGCATCGAAACGCAGTCGATAGGTATAGTTGACCTGGTAGGTATCTCCAGCTTTCAGGTAGTCATGAATACGTGCGATCGCTGCGTTGAATTGCGCTTCATCGACACTCGAGTGGAGCCTGGCCACGCCGGCCGGCGCCTGGCTGCACGCGGCGTCAAATGCGCATTGCGCATCGAGCCATGCCGCCACTTCTTCGGCGGACAGATGTCGGCGATGCTCGAACAGCAGCACCTGTGCCAGCGCTGGCGTGTTCGCGCGGGCGGCAATGCCATGCAGCTCGGCGCCCAGCTCATAATCGAACAAGCCGACCGCATGCCGGCCTTGGCGCAATGCCTGCTGCATCCGTTCCAGAAAGTCCGGCAGCTGCGCCGCAGTCTGGCACACAAGCGTGCCCGTATGCCCGGTGTACAGGCGCGAGCGGCGCTCGACGGCAGTCGCGCCGGCATCGTCGAGCAAGGCGAAGCACGGCATGCTTTCCGGCCTGGGTGGGTTCAGTGATGAAATTAAAGCGGGACTCTGCAAGGGCATAAATTGCGGAAATCAATCCGGGCGGCCAGGCGGAAATGCCAGCCAAACATCAGGATAATCAATAGCCGATATTGTAAGGCCGGCGATTTTTTATTGCTGCCGGTATGGCGCCCAAACGGGGAGCTAGTGGGTCACTAGGCCAGCAGCACGGCGATTTGCGCCGGTGCGCCTTCGGTGGGATTCTGCTTGAAACCGGTCTTGGCAAAACGGTGCCAGCGGCCCAGCACCAGACTGGTGATCATGCCGGCACGCAGCGTCACTTCCGCCTCGCTGGCCTGCCCTTGCGATGCAGCCAGGCGCAACGCCTGCTTGATGGCCAGCTCAATGCGCTCGATGAACTGGTTCATGCGCGCCTGCAGCCGCTCGTCTTCATTGACCAGCGCATCGCCGATGATCACCCGGGTCATGCCGGGATTGCGTTCGGAAAAATTCAACAACATGCCGACCATCGCCTGCACCTGCAGTAAGCCGTTTTCCTCGCGTTCGCTGATCTGGTTGATCAGGCCGAAGATGGTCGACTCGATGAACTCGATCAGGCCTTCGAACATCTGCGCCTTGCTGGCGAAGTGCCGGTACAGCGCCGCTTCCGATACATCGAGCTTGGCTGCCAGCGCCGCCGTGGTGATTTTTTCACCCTTGGGCTGCTCCAGCATCGCTGCCAAGGTTTGCAGGATTTGCAGCTTGCGTTCACCCGGTTTGGTGGTTGCCATATGTTTTAATTAATTAGCAAGTTAGCGCAGCCGGCACAGGCTGTCGGGGAGATCACGCACCGATTTTACTTTGACATCAACGTACTTGGGTAGCTTTGTGACGTTCGGTGCGAACGGCTTGCCGGCACGAGTAATCAGATCCGGGCTGGTCGTCAGGTATTGGGTAACCCAGACGGTGCGCATGCCCAGTGCCTTCGCGGCCTTCAGGGTGTCGAGCGTATCCTCGACCAGGATGCAGCGCCGGGCACAAATACGGTGTTGCGCCAGTAGTTTGCGCAACAGCAGTTTGGATGGTTTCGGCCGCAATTGCCGATGCACCCGCATCGCTTCGATCGGGATATGTCTGGCGAAATGGCGATGCAGGCCCAGATGGCGCATCACATCGTGCGAATAACGGTGCGGCGCATTGGTGAGCAGGATTTTGCGGCCCGGCAGGCGCTGCAGCAGCCGCCCCAGTCCGCGCTCGGCGCGGATCATGTCTGACAAATTGTCAAAGCGGTGCGCTTCACGCAAAAAATCCTCCTGCCGCACCTGATGATGCTTGATCATGCCCAGCAGCGTTGCGCCGTAGCGCTTCCAGTAAGCCAGCCGCACCGCATTGACATTGGCGGCATCGGCCGGCGTGTCGCCATCGCCCAACACTTGTGCCATGTAGGCATTCATGTTGACATTGATCGCAGGAAAAATCGCGTACGATGCATTGTGCAAAGTGTTATCGAGATCGAACAGCCAGGTAACAGGACGCATGAATCAGTCAGGTAATCAGTTAATCAAGTCAGTAAACGAATGCGCATGCGAAGAAAAAATGTTTATTTAGCCATTTTCCTGGCCTGTTTTTTCAGCGCCTGCGCGCTGGCGCAAACCCCCGCGCCGCAACGCGGCACCTTGTACCGCATCGACCACCAAGGTAACACGGCTTACCTGTTTGGCACCATCCATGTCGGCCTGCCGACTTTTTATCCGCTGGAAGCACGCGTTACCGCAGCGCTGGCCACAGCCACCAGGCTGGCGGTCGAACTGGATGTGCGCAACAGCGAACCATTTCAGCGTGCGCTCGGCAAATATGGCTATTACCCCAAGCATCAATCGATCGGCGACCATCTGTCGGCCGCCAGCTTTTTGCAGCTGAAACGGGTGCTGGGTCAATTCGCGCTGCCGGTCGAGCGCATCCGTCACATGAAGCCATGGCTGCTTGCCAATATGCTGCTGGGCCTGGACCTGGAACGCCATGGCTATGCGCGCAGCCATGGTCTGGAGTATTTCCTGCTCGAGTCGGCCAGCGCCCAGTCAAAACCGGTGCTGGAACTGGAAAGCGCCGATTACCAGTTGTCGCTGTTCGACAGCATGAGCGGGCCGGAGCAGGAACAATACCTGCGCGAAAGCCTGACCGATATCGAGAATGGCCAGGCCATCAAGAAAGCCCGCAGCCTGATCGATGCGTGGAGTACCGCCGATGCCCCGCAAATGGAAGCGCTCCTGCTGCAATCGATGAATGAAAAAACCACCTCATCCGAATTCATCCAGCGCGCTCTGCTCGACCAGCGCAATCCGGGCATGGCCAGCAAAATCGAAGCGCTATTGAAAGCCGACCAGGTCAGTTTCGTCGGCGTCGGGCTGCTGCACCTGACCGGGGCCGGCGGCTTGCCGGCCCTGTTGCGGCAACGGGGCTATCAGGTGGAAAAACTGTATTGAATTGGCCGCTGGCCGGTCTACCCGGCCAGCGTTGCATCAATGCGAGCGGATCATGGTGCCGAACGCCTGTTCGGTCAGCACTTCCAGCAGCAATGAATGCTCGATACGGCCATCGATGATGTGCACCGTATTGACGCCGGATTTGGCCGCATCCAGCGCCGAAGAAATCTTCGGCAGCATGCCGCCGGAAATCGTCCCGTCGGCAAACATCTCGTCGATTTCGCGCGCAGTCAGATCGGTCACCAGTTTGCCGCTCTTGTCCTGCACGCCGGCAATATTGGTCATCATGATCAGCTTTTCGGCGCGCAGGATTTCGGCGATCTTGCCGGCCACCACGTCGGCATTGATATTGTAGGCCTGGCCATCTTCGCCAAAACCGATCGGTGAAATGATCGGAATGAAAGCATCGTCCTGCAAGGCCTTGACCACGGCCGGATTGATCGCATCGATCTCGCCGACGAAGCCGATGTCGAGGAATTCGCCCGGCTTTTCTTTGTCCGGCATCTGCATTTTGCGCGCACGGATCAGGCCGCCATCCTTGCCGGTCAGGCCCACCGCCTGGCCGCCGTAGTGATTGATCAGCATGACGATATCCTGCTGCACTTCGCCGCCCAGCACCCACTCGACCACTTCCATGGTTTCTTCGTCGGTGATGCGCATGCCTTGCACGAAGGTACCCTGCTTGCCGATTTTCTTGAGCGCGTTGTCGATTTGCGGTCCGCCGCCATGCACCACTATCGGGTTCATGCCGACCAGTTTCAGCAAGATGACATCGCGCGCAAAGCCGTGCTTCAGGCGCTCTTCGGTCATGGCATTGCCGCCGTACTTGATGACGATGGTTTTGCCATGAAATTTGCGAATATACGGCAGCGCTTCGGCCAGGATCTCGGCCTTGATATGCAGCGACACGGTAGCGAGATCGGGGTGTTGAGTGGTCATGACGGATCCAGAGGAATTATTTTCGCGATTTTACAGGGAAAGCCCAGGTTTTTCTTGGGGATTTTCTTGTCTTTCCGAGACTGATCCGCTAGTCTTTTGCCCAAATGACAATCACCGGCGTATGAGCGACTCCCTTTCCCGACAACTTGAAACCCTGCGCCCAGTGTTGCTGCGCTTCGCGATGCTGCAATTGCGTAACGACAGCCTGGCCGAAGACGTGGTGCAGGATACCTTGATTGCCGTTCTGGAAAAGCCGGAGCGCTTTGCCGGGCAGTCGTCGTTGCGCACCTATGTCATCGGTATCATGAAGCACAAGATCATCGACGTGTTGCGTAGCGCACAGCGGATCCGGCAATTTGCGCCGGACGATGGCCAGTCAGAAGAAGATGTCATCGATGCATTGTTTGCCGCCGATGGCCATCCGCACCAGATGCCGCGCAACTGGGGCCACCCGGATGCGGCGCTGGAACAAAAGGATTTTTTCCGGGTCTTGGAACTGTGTCTGGAAAAACTGCCGGCCAAGACCGCGCGCATTTTCATGATGCGCGAATGGCTGGAACTGGATACCGAGGAAATTTGTAAGGAACTGGGCATTTCCGCGTCTAATGCCTGGGTGATGCTGTATCGTGCCCGGCTGCGCCTGCGCGAATGCCTGGATTTGAACTGGTTTGGCAAGCGCTAGGGCAACAAGCCGGCACAGCCGATCGCGCCGGCTTGCGGCTGAAAAAGGGAAATCATGGGCTTGAAACTGAATTGCAAGGAAGTACATCGCCTGACATCGGAAGGCTTCGACCGCGAACTGACGCTGGTCGAACGCACCCGGATGCGCGCCCATGTAATGCTGTGCGATGCCTGCCACAACTTCACCGGCCAGATGCAACTGCTCAGGCAGGCAGTGCGCGCATTCGACCACACCCATCAACCCGGCCCGGCACGCGGCACGGACGATACCTGGTCATGAGTTGCTGTGCGCGTTGCGGCGCCGTGTTTGCCTGTGGCATGGCCGACGGGATTAAAAATGAACCATGCTGGTGCACGCAATTGCCGCCGCTGGCGCCTGAAGCACGCGACAAACTTTTGGATGGCAAGGCAGTCACCGGCTGTTTTTGTCCGACTTGCCTGGCAAGCGCGACGCGCAACAACACTTCCCTGCCTGGCTGAACAAGCTGTGCGCCGGTGTCGTATTCAAGCAATCAACTGCAATTGCGCAGCTGCTGCGGATAGTCGGCCTTGATCTTCAGCAGGTTTTCGCGCGCAGCCGGATCGATAGCGCGCAACTGAAAAGCCACCTTGCTGGCAGCATTGCGCGCGCCGAGCCGGGCGGATCGCACGCCTTGCTCGGTGAGCTGGGCCAGCCGCGCCTTGGCTGCTTCTTCGGTACGGAAAATACCCAGCGAAATGCCCCAACGCAGCTCCGGGTTGTCTTGAATCACATAGAAATCCGTCACACCAAAGCTGCGCAATTGCGCGACTTTTTTATCGGCATTTTCCTTGTTCCCTTGTGGCGGCATGTACACCATGTAACTGCCATTTTCCCGGATGATGCGCCGGGACAGCCGGGCGCCCAGTACCAGCGAGGCCAGCTGGGTTTCAAACCGCGCAGCATCGGGTTCGGTGAAGTTGCCGATTTCAGTACAGGCAATCAGCTCCGGTCTTGGCTCGACATCATCAGTTTTTTTCTCAGTCACCAGCAAGGGCGCAGGCGCTGTGATGGCCGGACTGGCAGCGAGCGCGTCGCTGCCGCTTGCAGCACCGCGGCTCTGACGTCCGGAAGTGCCGCGTGCAGGCGCCGGCAGCAATTTGATCTGGTCGGGGTTGATCTCGCGCGCCAGGCGTGCCGGTTCGTGGCTGACGCCGAACCAGGCATCGAGATGTCCCTGGTGGTAGGCAAACAGCGCGCCATTGCCAAGTAGCAGAGTCCAGAAGATTATTTTCAGCATGATTAACTATTGAAAGTGAGCGCTGTCTGCAAACCGATCAGTACCAAATTATCCACCCTCCTGACACAAGCCGACAAATGCGGCGCAATCAGCGCCGCAGCGCCGCCCGCCAGCACGCACTGGATTTCTTGCGGCTGCTTGCCCAGAGCGGCCGCATGCGCCGTGACTGCCCGCTCGATGGCGCCAACCTGCGCCGCGATGCAACCGCTGACAATGGCGTCGTTGGTATTGTCGGCAAACGGCTGCTCGATCACATTATAGTGCGGCACTTGCGGCAACTGGGCAGTATTCTTTGCCAGCGAACTCGCCATCAAGCCCAGTCCCGGCAGGATCATCCCGCCGGGGAAATATCCATCGGCCTCAAGCGCATCGACCGTGGTCGCGGTGCCGCAGGTGGCGACGACCAGCGACTGCCCGGGGAACAGCGCATGGGCGCCGATCAATGTCGCAAAACGGTCGCAGCCAAGCTGGGACGGATTGCGGTAGCCATTCCTGATGCCGGCCAGCTCGGGCAGCGAGGCAAACCAGCTCAGCGGTACCGGCTTCAAACCCACGGCGCGCAACACCATGCGCTCCAATGCCTCGCGCATTTCCGCACCGGCTACGTTGGAAATCAAGACCCGCGCAATATTGACGTGCTTGAGCGAATCCGCCATCCGGTCAATCTGGCCGCGTTCCACCGATCCGTATACCGACCAGTGGCCGGGTTCCGCCTTACCCAGGCGGGCTGCATCCATCAGCGCCCATTTGATCCGCGTGTTGCCTGCATCAACCAGCAATAACATAAGCTCAGCTTTCCTTAATCCGCAACGACACGTCGCCCGCCATGACGGCCACCTGTCCATTCACGGTATCCAGCAACAGCCGTCCGGTCGCATCGACGCCGGCAGCGATGCCTTCATGCACGATGGTATCGCCATCGATGATCATGACCGCTTGGCCGCCATACGCATGCAAGCTATTCCAGCGCGTCATGAATGCGGCAAATCCCTGCTGCTCGAAACACGTCAGGGCATTCGCCAGACTGTTGGCCAAGGCTGCCAGCAATTGATTGCGATCGTGGACTGGCAGCGCCGGCATTGCTGCGGCCGGCCGGCCGATTTCCCGGGCCAGTTCATCCGGCATGGCGAGATTCAAGCCAATCCCGATGACGGCCCAGTAATGATTGCCGCCGACTTTATCGGCCGCGGTTTCAATCAGGATGCCGGCCAGCTTGGCGCCGTCTTTCAGCACATCATTTGGCCATTTGAGCTGCACCTTGACGCCCGATTGCGCCAGCGCCTCGGCCAGCGCCACGCCCACCGCCAGCGGCAAGCCGACCAGTTGCGGCAGCGAACGCCGGAATCGCCACGCCAGCGAAAACGTCAGGCTGTTCCCAGCCGCAGACAGCCAGGAACGGCCGGCGCGCCCGCGCCCCGCGGTTTGCGTCTCGGCCACCAGCAGGCTCGGTTGCGACAGGCGAGCGATTCTGGCCATCAGGTCGGCATTGGTGGAACCGGTCTGTGCGACCACTTCAATCGCAATCTGGCGCGCAGCCGGCGACACCAATGCGGCAATGCTTTCTGCAGATAATAAGGAATTCATACAATGCATTGTAGCCGGATGCTTGCACAAGCGAAATGCCAGCCTGGCTGATGACAGACGATATCGGTTGGGCAATCTTCGCTGCAGCGCATCTGCCCGGCGCCGCGTCGCGGCAACAGAATGCAAACGCCCGGCTGCACGCTCATTTCAGCGCAGGTTTTGCCGCCAGCGTAAAGAAGAACCTGGCCCCGGTGCCGGGCAGCGCCTCGACCCAGATCCTGCCGCCGTGCCGATGGATAATGCGCTGCGCCGTGGCCAGCCCGATCCCATGCCCTTCGATATTTCCGGCGTGCAGGCGCTGGAATGCATGGAACAGCTTGCCGGCGCGCGCCATATCGAAGCCGGGGCCGGTGTCGCTGACGCAGTACACCGTTTCACCGTCCTGCAGGCACGCCTGAAAACCGATTTCGACAGCGTCATGGTTGACCGTGTATTTCCAGGCATTGCCCAACAAATTATCCAACACAATGCGCAACAGGCGTGCGTCGGCGCGCACCGCCAGGCCCGGCTCGATCGCGATGCGTACGCAGCGCTGCGGCGCGCGCGCGCGCAGTTCGTCGATCACCTCGTGCGCCATTGCCGACAGGTCGGCATCGGTGGTTACCAGGGCGCCGCGCGTCTGGCGCGACATTTGCAGCATTGCATCGATCATGCTGCTCATGCGGTGGGCGGCGTTGCGCACGCGCTGCAGGTAATCCTGCGCCTGCGCGTCGAGAATCGGCTGGAAGTCCTCGGCCAGAGCCTGACTGAAACCATCGATGCTGCGCAATGGCGCGCGCAAATCGTGCGAGACCGAATAGGCGAACGAGTCCAGTTCCTGGTTGGCGGCAGCCAAGTCGCTGGTGCGCTGCGCCACGCGCTGTTCCAGTTCTTCATTCAGGCTGTGCAGCGCACGCTCGGCATTGCGCTGGTCGGTCATGTCGCTGCCAATGCTGATGCTGCCGATCGGCCGCCCATCCAGGTCGCGCAGCAGCGAATTGGACCAGGCAATCAAGCGTTCCTGGCCGTCGCGGGTGGGCAGCTTGGTCAAGCCGTTGAAGTGGCCGTGCACGTGCAGCTGGGCCAGCAGCGTTTCATGCAGCGTGTCGCTCTGGTAGCGCAGCGGCAGCAAAACGCTGGCCCACTTCATGCCGATCAATTCTTCTTCGGCATAGCCGGACAGCTCCCGCAGGTAAGGATTGATGTATTCGATATTGCCTGACATATCGACCGTCATCACCGCCATGTGCGCATGCTCGAGAAAAGCGCGCCAGCGCCGCTCGCCTTCGCGCGCCACCTTTTCGGCGCGCGTGCGTTCGACGATCTGCTGTTCCAGGTCGGCGTACAGCAGCGCATTTTCGAGCGCGCTGCCAAACTGGCGCAGCAGCGATTCCAGGAACGGCAGGGTATCGGCAAAGCCGTCGCCTTTGCTACGTTCGATATAGATTGCGCCGAGCAGGCGGTCGTGACGCAGGATCGGCAGGCACAGCACGGCACTCGCGGCATGCATTTTCCAGCAGGCCTCTGCGCCATATTGCAGATGGGCGGCGGGCGCCAGGATCACCACTGGCTTGCGCAGCTCGCAACTGTCGTTGATCAATTGTGCCGGGTAGTCTTCGGCATGCTGCAATGCCAGCGGCAGTGGATACTCATCCATTGCCGCATCCTGCGCGCACTGCCCTTCCAGCATCAGTTCGTGTTCGCGCGCGATGAATGCGGCAACCCGGCTGGCGCCGACGGTGCGCATCAGCAACGGCAGCAGGTGGCGCAGCAGCCGGTCGAGGCGGATATCGCCCAGCGCAGACAGAATGGCTTGCGATGCAGTGCTCGCGGCGTCGCCATCGGCATGGCCGGGCACAGTCGCGTATTCCGGATAGCGAACCTGCAACTGGCGCAGCTTCGATGTCGCGCCCCAGTCCTGATAGGCGGCCATCGATTCCTGCAGATAGGCACGTGCCTGATGCGCCAGTTTGAGTTCCAGGAAATATTCGCCGAGCCGCTCCAGCGCCAGCGCCAGCAGCAAGCCATGCTGCTGCGCGCGCGCCTGCTCGATTGCTGTCTGGTAGGCGCCCAGCGCCGGCTCCACTTGCCGCTTTGCGCGCAGCATCTCGGCGCGCAACAGATGTGCGCGCTGACTGAAATTGACCGCGCAGCTGGCGCTCCAGCCGTCCATCATGCGCAGCGCATCCGGCAACGCATTGGCATCGCCTCCGGCATGCAGGATCAGGCCGCGCCAGAAATGATGTTCGACAATCGCCAGCTGCCCTGCCACCGCATCCAGGTTGCCGTCGGCATGCCGGATCCATCGTTGCGCCAGCTCGATTTCGCCATGCAGATACGCCAGGATCGCCTGCAGCAGACCGAACCAGTGATACGGCGACTTGGCGGGAAAGGCTTGCAGTTGCGCCTCGAATGCGGCAGCGTCGAAATCTTCGCTGTCGAGGCTGACCGGTGTAGAGGTTTGCCCGGCCCAGGCGCGCAGCCATTGCCGGTTCAGCGCATACATGGCAACGATCGGCACTGAATTAATCTGGTGAATCACCGGCGCAGTCTGTTCCCATAATCCCGACAGGGCCGGCACCGATTCGCCGGACATGATGCGGGCACGGAACTGAAAACTCAGCGCCAGCCCGATGTAGACCTTGTCGGCACTTGCCAGCGCCTGCTGGTAGCAACGATCGAGCACCTGCAGGCCGACGGCAATCGGCTGGCTCCAGTGAGCCACCATCGAGCCATAGGTATAGTCGATGCGGGCGCGTATCTGCGCGTCGGGCTGCTGCTGCGCCAGCTGCAGCGCAGTTTGTGCATACCCTTCGGCTTCGGCGTGCACGCCATGACGCGACACCAGGATCACGGCAAAATTCATCATGCCGAATGCCAGCGCCGGCTTGTGCCGGGTTTGCAGGCCGAACTCCAGCATGCGCAGCGTGATATAGGCATATGGATGCTTGCCCATCTGGTAACCGGCCACGTACAGCCGCAGCAGCAGGTCGGCGACGGCTTCCTGTTCGGCGCTGCAGCGTGTGCGTTCGCCGATCATGCCGAGCGGATTTTCTGTCGCCAGGCGCTGCCGCAACAGCGGCTCTTCGCGGTCGATGGCGGCTGACAGCGCAACATTGTCGCTGCCCAGCGTAATGTCGAATTCGGCCAGGCAAACGGTGCCGAGTTCCCAGGCGTCACGCGCGCGCCCGGCATTGAGCGCGAACATGATCATGATGCCGTAGATGCGGGCACGATCGAGCCGGTCGCGCGCATGTGCGAGCGCCGTCTCGAACAAATGGTCGGCCAGCGCCAGGTCGCCGGTGGCATACGCGCATTCGGCGCTTTCGCGCACCAGTTCGAAGCTGGTTGCATAATGGCTGTGCCACGCCGACGCCGGCAGCAACGCCTGGCCGGCACGGAAATAGCTGAGCGCCGCCTCGAATGCGGCGGATGCCCGGGCGCGTCGGCCGGCGCGCAAGTTGAGGTCGGCAACCAGCAAGCTTTCTTCCGGTGACAACATGCTGCTGGCATGATTGAATTGCGCCGCCAGGTCAAAGCTGGCGGCGTCCAGCGCCTGTGGCGCAGTTGATGCCAGCAGCAGGCGGCCGATGCGCAGGTGTTGCTGCTGGCGTTCATCTTCCGGCAGCAGCCGATAGGCAGCCTGCTGGATACGATCATGTGCAAAACGCCAGTTGCCATCGTGAACATGCTCGGTCAGTTGCGCATCCTCGGTGCGCGCCAGCAGGGTTTGTACCTGCTCCTCGGGCAAGGCCAGGATGCGCACCAGCTCGGCCACGCCAAATTCTGTGCCCAGGCAGGCCGCGCACGACAACAGGGTTTGCTGTTCGAACGACAGTTCGCGCAACCTGGCTTCCATGAAGCCGGTGATATTGCCGGCCAGGCGCGCGTCAGCCAGCCGTTCGGCATCCCAGTGCCAGCCATCCTGATCTTCACGCAAAACACCGCGTTCACCCAGTGTGCCCAGCAGCTGACTGACAAACAGCGGATTGCCTTCCGAATGCTGCAGCAACCATGCAGCCGGAACGGCGGCCATCGATGGCGACATCCGATACACATCGGCCAGCCATTCCTCGATATCGGCCGACGACAACGGCCCGAGTTGAATCCGGGCAGGCCGGGGCGCCTGCTGTTCCAGGCTTTCCAGCAATTGGGCCAGCGGATGCAGCGCAGTGACTTCATTATCGCGGAAGGTGCCCAGCAACACCAGGTGGCCGATCCTCGCTTCACTGCCGAGCATGCGCAGCAGGCGCACGGTACCGACGTCGGCCCATTGCAAATCATCCAGGAACAGCATCAGCGGATGACCGTGGCGCGCAAAGCAGCCAATGAAGCGGGTGAAGGCCGTTTCCAGCCGTTCTTGCGCCTCCTTTGGCGGCAACGGCACCGCTGCCGGGAATGCGCCCAGGAAGAAACCCAGTTCCGGCAATGCATCGGCCAGCGGCGCCAGTCCGCTTACGTCGTCGCCGCGCAGAATCTTGCGCCAGGCTTGCCGTTCGGGTTCGGACCGGACCATCACCGCTTGCAGCAGCTGGCGCAGCGCAGCGATCAGCGCGCCATACGGCGTCTGTCGATGAAACTGCTCGAATTTCCCGGTGCCGAACTGGGTCGGCAACAGTTGCAGCGTAGTGCGCACGAACTTGACCAGGCTGGTTTTGCCGATGCCGGCCGAGCCCTCGGTCATGATCCATACCGGTTTGGCCGGATTGACCTGACGCCAGGCGCTTGTCAGGCGGGCAATTGCGATTTGGCGCCCGTACAGCGGCAAATGTGATGGCGCAAGCGGCATCTGCTAGTCCTGCGCCGGCATGGCACTATCGGCCGGCACCCAGGATTGCGGCCGCCCCAGCAGAAAGCCTTGCGCATACTCGACGCCGAGCGCTTGCAGCGCCTGCAGCACCTCTTCCGATTCGACAAACTCGGCGATCGTCTGCAAGCCCATTACGTGACTGATCTTGTTGATCGCCTCGACCATCGCCAGGTCGATCGGATCGCGTGCGATGTCGCGCACGAAACTGCCGTCGATCTTGACGAAGTCGACCGGCAGCTGTTTCAGATAGCCGAACGATGACAGGCCGCTGCCGAAATCATCCAGCGCAAACCGGCAGCCGATCTTGCGCAATTTGGCAAACAGCGGAATCGTGACGGCGATATTGGCAATTGCCGCCGATTCGGTGATTTCCAGGCAGATCTTGTGCGGCGGAATATTGAATTCACTCAGCTGCTGCTGCACATAGTCGAAAAACTCGGCGTCATTGATGGTCGCGCCAGAAATGTTGATGAACAACAGCACATCGTCCTGCGCCAGGTCGAGCGCAATCTGGCCCCCAGCCAGCGCCGCAAACAGGCGCCGCACCACCCAGCGGTCGATCGACGCCATCAGCTTGAAGCGTTCGGCAGCCGGGATGAACACATTCGGCGGAATCAGCGCGCCGGTTTCATCGACCATGCGCAACAGGATTTCATGACAGGCAAGCGTCGGTGCGCCACCCTGGTCGATGCGGAAGATCGGCTGCTGGTACAGCGTCATGCGATTTTCCTCAAGCGCCTGGCTGATGCGCGCAACCCACTGCATTTCCCGGCGCCGCTGCACCAGTTCCTGGTCATCCGCCTGGTACACATGCAGCCGGTTGCGGCCCAGCTCCTTGGCCGCATAGCAGGCCACATCAGCTGCGCTCAGCGCTTCGCTGGCATCGACGGTTTCGCTTGAAATCACGGTCACGCCGATGCTGCAGCCGACCTGGAAACTGCTGCCGCGCCACTGGAAACGGAAGTTGCGGATCAGTTCCTGCAGGTGACTGACAATCTTCAAGCCTTCATCGAGCGGGCAGTTGGACAGCAGCAAGCCGAATTCATCGCCACCAAGCCGCGCCAGTGTGTCGCTGGCGCGGATCTGGTGGGTCAGGGTCGCTGCCAGCTGGCGCAGCATATCGTCGCCGGCAACATGACCGCACGTGTCATTGACCAGCTTGAACTGGTCGAGGTCCAGGTAGCACAGCATGTGCTGCGACAAATCGCGCTGCGCGGTATGCACCGCCAACCCCATCGCGCGCTCGAATTCGCGCCGGTTCAGCAAGCCGGTCAGCGGATCATGATAGGCATGAAAACGCAATTCCTGTTCTGCCTTGCGGCGGGCGATACGCACCCGCACCTCATCGAGTTCGCGCGCGATCACCGGCGCCAGCCGCGCCAGGTTATCTTTCAGCAGGTAATCATGGGCGCCCGCCTTCATTGCCGCGACTGCCGAGACATCGTCAATGTGGCCGGATACGATAATGAAGGGGATGTCGATCGCGGCGGCCTTGTAGACTTCCAGCGCATCGTGAGCATTGAAGCCCGGCATCGCATAGTCTGAAATGATCAAGTCCCAGACAGCATCGGCCAACGCCGTCGCCAGGTCGGCGCGGTTGTCGACGCGCAGGTAATCCGGCACATAGCCTTCCTTGCGCAACAGACGCAGCAGTAATTGTGCATCGTCATCGGCATCCTCGACCAGTAGCACGCGCAACACAGTATGCTTCATGGCTGGCACCGTGTTGCCGGCAGCAAGTTATGCTCCAGCCAGTAGCGGCACAGGTCGTGTACCAGTTGCACGAACCGGTCGAAATCGACCGGCTTGCGCAAATAGCTGTTGGCGCCGGCAGCATAGGCGGCTGCGATATCGCCCGGCTCATCCGACGATGACAACACCACCACCGGTAACGATGCGCACGCGCAAGCGCGCAATTCGCGCAGCACCGTCAAGCCATCCTTGCCCGGCATTTGCCAATCGAGCAGCACCAGCGCCGGCAATGATTCCCCTTCTTCCGCCTGCAGCCAGCGGCAGGCTTGCTCGCCTCCCTCGACAATGCGCAACCGCACTTCCAGTCCGGCCTTGGCAAAGGCACGCCTGGCCAATAAAATTTCATCGGCGTTGTCTTCCACCAGCAAAACCGTTTTTCCCATTTCGACCCTTGCATTCGACCAATGAAGCTTGCGCCGATTCTATTCAAATACGTTACCACAAGTACATATTGCGGCAAAAATTAATTGCACTTTTTTGGTGCGTTTTTGCCTGAGTGATGGCATTGGCACCTGGAACTGGCGCCCAGAACGGAATGGTTCACCACGCGCGTGAAATGCCAGCCAGGTAAGCCAGGTCAGCGGGTGTTACAACACACTATTTTTTACGATTATCTGGTAAAAGCTTATGGATATTACCGCGCATTGATACATCATGCCGGTTAGCATGCCGACATGATGCATTAGGTCTAAAAAGGCAAATGGCTTGCCGCAGGATGCGGTATCCAGCCGGTTCAGGAGCGGTTATCGACAGGCGGGGCATCAGGCGTCCCGGGTCGGTCAAATCGCGATCCTTGATTTCTCTGCCTGGCGGATCAATTTTTTTGGCTAAGCGCTCCAGCTTGTCTTGTTCCGGTTTGTTTTTAACTGCCTATGGTGGCGGTGGCGAATTCTTGCGTTGATTAATCATGTCTATCTCCAAATTGAATTGCATATTCATCCATGCAGATCGGTTCTTCTCCAAAGCGCCGATTTTTGACGCATTGGCCTGGCAACAGTGGCAACCGTGCCGGAACAGTCTGTAAAAACCGGCTGGCGCATGATTCTCCATGATTCACTTGTTATCAATCGGTTACCATTTCGCACATCGTATAATTTGCTCGGCCTGTGTCAACAAGATTGTTATCAGAGGAAATAGGCGCTGCACCGTTACAGTCTTTTGGTTTCAATCAATGCCAATGACAACTGGCAGCCGTGCATGCCAAAAAAATGGTATCAAGCTGATCGCAATCATTGATTTACTGATTCAATAAATATCTGCAATGAAATTACTTC